>JAPKAW010000210.1 GCA_028825055.1 Flavobacteriales bacterium
ATGCAATTCAGTCAGCGAAATTTTGACGACTGGATGGTGAGCCGATCGGATGTCATCTGGACTAAAAACCCTTTGATTCCAGAGGTGTCGGTGGACCCAACTTCTTCCATGTCGAAAAGGGTTTGGGTTGATTGGCAGGTAGAGGGGCGATACACTTCTCCTTTGAAGCAGGGTTGGAATTTGTATTTCGATGCATTTTGGAACCGTCGTTTGGACGAAAGTCTGGGTGACTTTGGTAGGAATACTTTAGCTGCAGGTGCGGGGGTTCAATGCCATTCGAGTTTGCTCAAGCTTGAATGTGGACTTTCTCGGAAATACCAGCAATTTGAACGTCGCTTTGCAATGACAGATCAAGGGATTCAGAATCTGCGTTATCAAATTACTGCTTGGAATTTGGATGTCGAAATTCCGACGGTACGCGGGTGGTCGTGGTTCGCCCAAAGCGCAGGAGTTATGAGGCAATCTAATCACACAGGAACCTCGATTGGAAACCGTCATAGCATGAATTTTCAAAGCGTGGTGATGGGGATTCGATGGCACGTTGGCTCCCGCCGGTTTTTGATGGGTTGACTTTTTTTGATGTTTCATGATCAGGACGAGGTAAAGGTTCGTTTGCTTCAACGTAGCTTCGCTCTCATGAGCATAGTCATGAGTTTATTGGGAATGCCTGTCTTAATCGGACTGGCCCTTCTGCTTTCGAGCAATCGAAAAGCCATTCGCATCCGCACTGTAGTGGGTGCTTTTTTGATTCAACTTTTCTTCGGAGCGCTGGTGCTTTACATCCCTTTTGGAAAGACAGCTTTACTCAAAGTATCGGAAGGTGTTCAGCGGGTCATCGACTATGGCAATGATGGTATTACGTTCATTTTTGGAGGCCTGAATTCGGATGCCATGTTCGAGCTCTTTCCATCGGGTGGATTTGTCTTTGCTGTGCGGGTTCTTCCTGTTATTGTCTTTTTCTCATCTCTCATTGCGGTGTTGTATTACGTGGGGATTATGCAGTTGATCATCAATACGCTTGGTGGTGCATTACGCCGCTTGTTAGGAACATCAAAAGCGGAATCGCTCTCGGCTACGGCCAATATTTTTGTAGGGCAGACGGAGGCTCCTTTGGTCGTCAAGCCTTATATCAAAAGCATGACCCAATCGGAATTGTTTGCTGTGATGGTAGGTGGTTTAGCATCGGTAGCGGGGTCGGTTTTAGCAGGATATGCGTCATTGGGGGTGCCGGTACAATACTTGATTGCAGCTTCCTTCATGGCCGCACCTGGCGGACTTCTGTTTGCTAAATTGATTCGTCCAGAAACTGATGAGCCGTTAGAGAGTTTGAGTGAAGAGGACCTCAAAGGAGAGGAAGGGGATCGACCGGTCAATGTGATTGATGCCGCGGCAACAGGGGCGTCTTCGGGTCTAAAATTGGCAATGAATGTAGGCGCTATGCTTCTGGCTTTCGTCGGTCTCATTGCGCTCGTCAATGGCATTTTCGGAGGAGTCGGTGGTTGGTTTGGAATGCCGGAGTTGACTTTGGAATTGATCTTAGGCTACCTCTTTGCGCCGTTGGCCTTTCTCATTGGTGTTCCATGGGCGGAAGCGGTGATAGCGGGTTCCTTTATAGGACAAAAATTGGTCGTCAACGAGTTTGTCGCCTACTTGGATTTTGCACCTTACATGCAGGAAGGAGCGGCAGTTATTTTGTCTGAAAAGACCAAAGCGATTGTCTCGTTCGCTCTTTGCGGATTTGCGAACCTGTCTTCCATTGCAATTCTGCTTGGAGGGTTGGGATCTTTGGCCCCTTCGCGCCGCGCGGATATCGCTAGATTGGGTTTTCAAGCTGTTTTGGCTGCGACCTTATCCAATTTGATGTCGGCCACGATTGCGGGGCTTTTCTTGTCTTTGTGAGCTGAAATAAAATACTGCGACCATGGAATTGTTGATACCCGAGATCATCCGAAGTAAGCGAGATGGAGGCGAGCTTTCTGCCAAAGAAATCCGACGTTTTATTGAGGGTGTGACAAGCGGAGAAGTGACCGATGCGCAAATTGCTGCCTTATCGATGGCGGCTTTTTTTCAAGATCTCAACATGGCTGAACGCACGGAGATCACACGTTCCATGCGGGATTCAGGAGAGGTGTTGCACTGGGATGAATTTCGATTGAAGGGCCCGATCGTGGACAAGCATTCAACGGGAGGCATCGGGGACACGGTTTCCTTGATGTTGGCCCCCATTTTGGCGGCTTGTGGGGGCTTCGTTCCCATGATAGCGGGAAGGGGCTTGGCGCATACGGGAGGAACTGTCGATAAGCTAGAATCGATTCCGGGTTACAACACCCAGCCAACGGTTAGTGATTTTCAGAAAATAGTAGCTTCCACAGGAATGGCCATCGCAGGGCAAACGGCTGACCTCGCGCCCGCTGACAGGCGGATGTACGCCACCCGTGATGTTACTGCTACAGTGGAGCAGTATGGATTGATTACAGCAAGTATTCTGTCGAAGAAATTGGCAGCAGGAGTGGATCACCTTGTGATGGACATCAAGGTTGGCAATGGAGCATTTATGCAGGATATGGAGTCAGCTCGAGCGCTTGCACATTCGTTGTGCAAGGTTGGCACCGAGGCAGGCATGCCAACTGAAGCCTTGTTGACAAACATGGATCAACCATTGGCTCATACAGCAGGTAACGCTTTGGAAGTGATGGAAGCCATTTCCTACCTCAAGGGAGAGGTGCATTCAGAGCGATTGGATGAGGTCACGAAGGCGTTAGTTGGTATGCTTCTCCAGCAGTCAGGTTTGGCTTCGAATAAAGGTCGAGCACATGCCATGGTGGAAGAAGCACTTACTTCGGGTCGAGCAGCAGAATATTTTGGTCGCTCCGTGGCGGCAATGGGAGGGCCGATTGATTTGATGGAAGCCCCCAAGTCGCATTTGGAAATAGCTTCAAAGCGCCCCGTATTCGCAGAAGATCAGTTTTCCGGACAATTTGTCGATCACATTGATACCCGGGAATTGGGCATGGCGGTGGTGGCGCTTGGGGGAGGAAGGACGTCTCCCAACCAATCCATTGATCACGCGGTCGGTTGTTCTGGGTTTGTGATGCCAGGGGGGCAGGTAAGTTCTGAAATTCCACTGGCTTGGGTGCATGCACGTGATGATGCTGGATTTGATCAAGCCTCCGCTCGAATCAAACGGGCCTATGGCTTCAATCCTGAGCCTTCAAAACAGCCGAGATTGATGCTGTTAGAGCATTTGAGAGCTTAAATTTACAGCATGGTGAAAGTAAAGATGTTCGATTCGAAGGAGGCTGAAAATTCTCCGCGCAAAGCGGCAGAAGCTCCAGTGGTGGATGCCAATGCCTTTTATGCTGTTCTTGAATCACGCCGCAGTGTGCGCATTTTCACACAGGATCCGGTTCCAGAGGAGACGATGCGTCGCTGCATGGAAGCGGCATTGAAGGCCCCGACTTCTTCGAATTTACAAACCTGGGAAATTCATTGGGTGCGGAGTTCGGAAAAGAAACGCCTGCTCATCGAAGCCTGTTTAGGACAGCCTGCAGCTGCGACAGCGCAAGAACTGGTTGTGTTTGTAGCGCGCCCAGATTTGTGGAAGCGCAACAATGGCTGGATGTTGGACCACCTTCAATCCTCAGCGGAAACTCCGGGAAAGGCACTGCAGTATTTCAAGAAAATCACGCGCATTGTTTACACCCAGGGACCTTGGAGTCTGTTTAGACCGTTTAAGTGGACCTGGTT
>JAPKAW010000211.1 GCA_028825055.1 Flavobacteriales bacterium
CAGGATCTGATTTGGATCAAGCATTTGCCTTTGTTCAAGCCTTAGGAAAGGGTTTTTTACCGACTTACCTGCCTTTGGTGGCACGAAAGAAAGACATGCCGGTTGAACCGATGCACCTTGATTGGCAGCGTATGCGACGAGGGCGGTATGTTGAATTCAACCTGGTACACGATCGAGGCACCCGTTTTGGTCTGGTTTCAAACGGTCGAACTGAGAGCATTCTGATGAGCATGCCTCCTCAGGCGAATTGGGCCTACAATTACGAGGTCATTGCGGGCTCGAGTGAGGCGCAGACCCAAGACCAATTGAAGAAAGGGAAGGACTGGTTGGGAGTCGCTTAAATCCGGTTGTCAATCACATTGACCCCGGGGAATTGAGAGGCGTCAAACTTGAATAGGCCTGTCTCAATAGCGGCGTTCGGCTGAAACGTATCCACGTCATAGGTCACATCCGTTCCCTCTCTCCCTTTGACGACCGCACGAACAAGGCGCAAATTCGCTTCATCGATGTACAGCTGGATGGTGTGAAACGGTTTTTCTTTCTCACCGGAGGGATATAGGTTGATATGAGTCACCGGTTTTCCGTTGATTTTCAATTCGCCTTTCCACTCATTTTTAAAGTCGTCTTCCCAAATGGTAAATAGCTTAGAGGGGTCCATTCCCTCTTCGGCCATCATTTCTGCCTCTTCTATGTAGCAGTCGTTGACAGCGACTTCGTAAGTCCAAATGGTGGTGCCATCTGAGAAAATACGGTAATCACCCAAGTCCAAATGAAATTGATCTCCGTCGATTTGAATCGATCCCTTTTGGATCGACTCGAAGTCTGAAGCGCGGTCAATCAGCTTGGATGTATACGTTGCTTGAATTGATCCGTAGCCCTTTGCTTCATCGCTCAGTCGGCTTAGCAGCCCTTCCGCATCTTGAGCATAACTAAAACAAGTTGATACCCAAAGAAATGTGGCCGCCATGGAAGCCTGAATAAAAGAGGTCAATTTCATGATACGAAGATGCTTCATGTGTTTCCTTTCTGCAACATCTGTTCCAAACTTGCTTCATCAGGAACTAGCACCTTGCGGGCCTTGGATCCTTCGAATGGGCCGATGATGCCTGCGCTTTCCAATTGGTCGATGATGCGACCGGCTCGGTTGTAACCCAATTTTAATTTACGTTGCAGCAATGATGTCGAACCTTGTTGGTGCATAACGATGACCCGTGCGGCATCTTCAAACATGACATCGCGCTCGTCATCGGCCAAGTGGCCCGATTCAGAAGCACCTCCTTCAGGGGTATACTCCGGTAACAAAAACGCTTCGGGATATCCTTGTTGACTCCCAACAAATTCACAAATCGCCTCAACTTCTGGAGTATCCACAAAGCCGCACTGAATCCGAATGAGGTCATTTCCAGTACTCATGAGCATGTCGCCCCGTCCAATCAATTGGTCAGCTCCTCCCGCGTCGAGAATGGTTCTAGAGTCTATTTTGGAGGTCACACGGAATGCGATCCTTGCGGGGAAGTTTGCCTTGATCGTTCCGGTAATGATGTTGACCGATGGTCGCTGTGTTGCGATAATCAAGTGGATGCCAATGGCTCGAGCCAGTTGGGCCAAACGCGCTATAGGTGTTTCCACTTCTTTGCCCGCGGTCATGATCAAGTCAGCAAACTCGTCGACCACCAAAACGATGTAGGGTAGGTATTTGTGGCCTTCTTCGGGGTTTAACTTTCGACGAACAAACTTGGTGTTGTACTCGGCGAGATTTCTGCATTGAGCGTCCTTTAGGAGGTCATAGCGTTGATCCATCTCGACACACAAAGAGTTCAACGTAGCGACAACCTTGGAAGTGTCCGTGATGATTGCCTCCTCGCTGTCGGGCAACTTAGCCAAGTAATGGCGCTCAATATGATTAAACAAGGTCAATTCCACTTTTTTGGGATCAACCAATACAAACTTCAATTGAGAAGGGTGTTTGCGGTAGAGTAAACTGACTAGCATGGCATTCAATCCGACGGATTTTCCTTGACCTGTGGCCCCCGCCATCAGCAAATGGGGCATTTTGGCCAAGTCAAAGACATACGTCTCGTTGGAGATTGTTTTGCCCATGGCAATGGGCAAGGCCGCTTTGGATTGTTGGAATTTTTCCGAAGCGATCAATGCCCGCATCGAAACGATGTCCGGATTGGAATTTGGAACTTCAATGCCAATAGTCCCTCGTCCAGGGATCGGGGCAATAATTCGAATTCCCAGAGCGGCTAGGCTCAACGCAATATCATCTTCGAGGTTTTTAATTTTTGAAATGCGAATCCCAGGGGCGGGGACGATTTCATACAAGGTCACTGTCGGGCCAACCTCTGCCTTGATGCTCGAAACTTCAATGCTAAAATTCCGCAGTGTATTGATGATGCGGGTTTTGTTTTCTTCCAGTTCTTCTTCGCTCACCCGCACCTTTCCGTCACCGTGTTGGACGAGCAGGTCGAGATTCGGCAATTCAAAGCGACTGAGGTCCAGCTTGGGGTCGTATTCGCCAAAAGCTTGGACCTTCTGGTCGATTTCGGATTCGGACAATTGTTCTTCATCTGTCGCGAGATGAACTTCGAAAACGACGTCTTCACCTTCTTCTTTACCCTCATCCGGGGAAGGAGGGGCTTCCTTGGTAGGTTCGGTCTCTTTTTCTTTCTGGGGCTCGCTGGGAATGTTCAGTTGCTCTTCCGTCACGATGTCGTCAAGGAGTGCATCCAATGCGCCTTCAGAAGCCTCATCTATCCAAGGTTCATCAGGTTCTTGGGATGGCGGGGTCGATGGTTCCGAAGCTGTCGGTTCAAATGGATTTTCAATTCCGCCCATGTTTTCTGTTTTGTTGCGCGCCAAGGGGGCTTCAAAATCCGCGTCATTTTGTCCCTCAGGATAAGCAAACCACGAGCGAATGCTTCCCAAGCGAGGGAGTTTCCAGTTGAAAAAATGGGAGGGCGCATAAAACGCAATCAAACTCATGAAAATGCCAAACAAAACAAGTCCTGACCCCCAGGTTCCTAAAAGTAAAAGTCCGAGTTCAACGAGGTAATAGCCAGACGCTCCAATCCAGTGGTCCCAAGCGGCCGAACCTAATTTTCCTGATAATTTCGCGAGAAAACCAATGGTCCAGGGCAGCACAATCATGCCCAAAACAGAAAGTCGAAAAGCGCTTCCTGATCTCGGGATCTTCTCTTTGGTCAACCAGGGCCATGATACGAGCCATATCCAGAAAGGAATGGCGAGCGCACCCATTCCTAGCCCTTGTCGCCCCATCCAAAAGGCCAAATAGGCTCCTGTGCCGCCGAGCCAATTGTGATATGGAGTATTTTTTTTATCAACTGCTTCATACAGACCTTCGGATACAAACGTGTAGTCTAGGGAGCCCGTCAATAGCCCCGAAATCAAGGCTCCAACGATGAAAAGGGTCAGAGTCAACGCGCCGACGCCTGCTACATTTTGAATACGAGGGTCAGCCCACTTTCGCCGGCTTGATTCCGTAAAGTCCCTGAAACGGCTCGGTTTGCGAGGTTTTTTGGGTGTTTTTATGGAAGAAGGTTGAGCCGGTTTCGCCGCTTTCGGTCGGTTGCGTGCAACACGGGGTTCCGTGATTGGAGTGGTTTTTTTTTTGGCCATGAGCAATGGTTAAATCTAGAGACGGAAACCATTCATTATACCCGATGTTTGCACTGCTTTTCCACCGGCAGGTGTTGGATTTGAGTGGAGGC
>JAPKAW010000212.1 GCA_028825055.1 Flavobacteriales bacterium
CACTCCCAGAGGGCATGTCGTCTCCGATGTATGTCGGAAACGCGATCGATGGAAGTGAACCATTCAATGCCTTGGTGAAAGACCTCCGCATGTGGCAGGACAATTGGGCGATTCCAGGTTCGAGTTCTTCGGACATTTCGCCAAACCCTGAGCAGAATCGTTTGACCGGTCTTGAGACGGGACTTTCGCTGTGGATTCCATCGACAGAGATGGAAGGCACTCCGATGGATTACGCTCGCGGCCGAACCATCCAATTCAATGCGCATTGGGAGTTGGCTGAAGGTGGATTTGCTTTGTCTCCATCATCCAATGCTACGGCCTTGTCACTTGATTTGAGTACTTCTTCCGTGGCATCGATGTCGCTTGAATTCTGGTTCAAGCCTTCAGAATTGGGCGTTGAACAAACGATGCTGTCTAACAACACGACTTGGTTCTTCCAGGTGGGTGCGGATGGACATTTTGAAGTGCTTTACATCTCGGATATCGATGGCCAAACGGCATACTATTCGCCATTCGCCTTGGAAAACAAATGGTACCATGTAGCGGTCGTCGGCGAAGACGGCGGTACGGTTCGAACGTATCTCGATGGGGAGGAGATTTTCTCACTTGAGCCGGACGATCGTTTTGCTCTCACATCCCTCTATTTGGATGGTGGATCTGTATTGTCTACCACTGGAGCTTCGTTTACGGGTTATTTAGATGAGATCCGGGTATGGACGAAGTCCTTGAATCCAGATGAAATCATGCTTCGACGCCATAAGCGATTGGGTGCACTGCCTGGCGTACTGGCCTATGCGGCATTTGATTCATTGGGAGTTGACGGCGTAGCAGTATCCAACTTGCAATACCTCAAGAGAAACCCTCAGGGAGTCTATGAAAATAAGGATTTGACGACGGGTACAACATTGTCCAACGAGTCGTATGCCTTCATTCCATTGGAATCCACTGCCGTTGAAGAAGATGCTGTTCTGTCGATTTCGCACAATGCGGGCAATGACGAATTCATCTTAGAGTTTAAGGAGGACAAACTTTGGAAGTTTGAGGACCAGGTGGTTCAGGTAACACTGGAACAAACGGTTTCCGATGTCATTGGCAATGACATGGCTGCTCCTGACACGTGGAAATTCCTCTTCGACCAGCATCCGCTCAAGATTGATTTGGATGCGTGGGATGTTGAGTGTTTTGTTGGGGACGCTCCGTCTACAACCTTTACACTCTTCAATACGGGTCTCGAGTTGGAGGACTATAGTCTCACCGACCTTCCGGTCTGGTTGGAAGCGTCTCCTGAATCGGGTTCATTGGCTCCATTTGGTTCTGTCGAGATCACCTTGTCATTGGCCGACGACATTAGTCTAGGCGAATACGGTGCAGACTTCCGAATCACAGGCGATTTCTGCAGCGAGTCCAATCCGATGGAACCAGACTTCTGGTGCTTCGGTGAACGTTTCCATGTGGACGCCAAGGTGCGCGCTGAGGAGCCTGAACTGGAAGTGGATCTTTGGAATTTCGAGCAGTCGATGTCCGTGGTGTCTCGCGTATACAACGGTCCGTATGCCTCGTATGATGACGAGGACATTGTGATGGCTTATGTGGATGGAGAGCTGCGCGGGTATGGCCGCTTGAATGTGAATATCAGCAATCAACTCTATGCATTTGTGGACGTGTTCTTTGATGCTGAAGAAGCGACAGCGGACAATGGCGAAGGACTTCCTGTGGACTTCCACGTGTGGGATGCCTCCCGTGGAGTGACCTTCACCAATGCGGAGATGTACCACCCAACGTTGCTGGATACGCTCGAAGCGGTCCGTGTGCAACCGGATGCGATCTATGGCGAGGTATTCGCACCGCTCTTATTGAAGACGACCAATCGGGTGGAGCAGGAAATCAACTTAACGCCAGGATGGAATTGGATTTCATTCAACGTGAAGAGCGATAGCCTCAAGAGCATCCCGGCTGCGTTTAGCGGAATTCCGACTGCAGACATATTGGAAGTGAAGAACCAGACTCAAGTTGCCCAGACTTACAATGGGGAGTGGGCTTTGGTTTCCAACGCAGACAGCCTAGGGCTCGACGATATGTTCCAAGTGAAGATGGCCACAACAGTGCCATCTGACACGGTATGGACGTTGCATCTACAAGGTCCGATTCCAGATCGCTTAGCCGATGCACAATCGGTTGTCAAAGGATGGAACGCGTTGGGCTACATGGCACAGCGAGAGCTGTCCGTTGGCGCAGCGTTGCAATCGTTGTGGGATGCGGATTCGGTATTGACGGTCAATGATGTCGTGAAATCCCGTTATGATGGCTTCGCCATGTATGCTGGAGGTGGAGATTGGTTCGGTTCGTTGACGCACATGACGCCTGGTCAAGGTTACAAGCTGCAGTTGATGCGTGCTGATGCCGCCGCAGGGGATACTATCGGTGTCTTGCACTATCCAGTCGATGCGATGACGGCAGGGTACGAGTACCGTGCTGCGACTCCAAAGCCGGATGTGTGGCCTGAAGATTTCCAATCGTTGGAGTCTAGCCACAACATGGTGGTGTCTCTGGATCTTCCGGACTATGTGCCTCAGACCATGGATGACGTTGTTGGAGTGTTCAGCTTCGATGAGGTTGCCCAAGCGTGGCAATGTGTTGGTCAAGCCTACCCACGTGACTTCTTTGGTCATCGTCGGTACTTCGTGACGGCATTTGGTCGTGCGATGGAGACGGACACACAACTTCAGTTCCGCTGGTACTCTGGATTTACAGATGGCGCGATGGAAGCACGTGAAGTAGAACTGTTCGCTCCTGATGGAATGACCGGTACCATGGATGAGCCGTTGGAGCTTCACTTCAGGGTTGGCGATGGCATCGATTCGGAAGCTTCGGCCTTTGAAAATGCGGTCAGCGCCACGGAAGGAGACCTATTGGAAGTGTATCCAAATCCGATGACCTCGAGTTTCACGCTGCATTATCGTGGTACTGAAATCGTAGAGCAAATCCGCTTGGAGGATGCTACGGGCAAGTTGGTCCGACTCTTGGATTGCTCTCAACTCCAACGAATGGACGATGGGTCGGACGCTGTCCGCGAAGCCGTTTGCACGTGGGAGGTGTCGAATTTGAACAATGGTGTTTACTTCATTCACCTGGTAACAGATCAGGGTGCGCAACGCGTGCGAATCCTGAAGATGTAAGGCCGGAATAGAACACGATTGTTATGAAACAAGACAACTCATTCGGACTGTGGTCCCTTGGCTTTGCGGTCCTTGTATTGTTCCTTCCTCTTCTGGGGTTGGGGCAATGCGAGGCCCCCATGGGCATTGATAATTTGGGCTCAAAAGGCAACGTTGGTTTTTTGATTGGTCAATCTTTTGTGGCCGACGGAACAGGCGAAATATCAACCATCACCTTAGGTGTTTGTGACGGAGTTGATGCCCAAATTGTGGTGCGCGAGTATTCCTCGAGTGATTGGAACGCAGGGAATGTCTTGGAGACTTCGCAGCTTGTCGCTGCGACTTCTTCTTCGGGCTCCTATTGTTTGGTATCCCAATACGGATCGAGTCATTACGCCACCGTCACCTTTGAGTTTGAAAGTTTAAATGTTGAGTCAGGAAATGAGTATGTCATTGAGTTGATCAGCGGTGTAGCGATAAACAGCTCAAGTGCATACGCCGATGGGTTTGCCTATGGCTCTGGAGGGGCAACCGGCACGGATCTGTGGTTTGAAGTGGTTGGATGTGAAGAT
>JAPKAW010000213.1 GCA_028825055.1 Flavobacteriales bacterium
CAAAAGACAAGGACGGAAGGCTTTGGGACTTTTTTAAAGGCCGGGTCATGTTCCCAATTCGGGATGTCACCGGAAGGTTTATTGCTTTTGGAGGAAGAACCCTGCGCAATGACAAACAAGCGGCGAAGTATTTCAACAGTCCTGAAAGTATTCTCTACCACAAAGGGGATGTTTTGTTTGGTATTCATCTGGCAAAACCAGCGATAGCAAAGGAAGACCGGGTGCTTTTAGTAGAAGGGTACACGGACGTTATGGCCATGCATCAAGGAGGCTTAGAGCATGTGGTGTCATCTAGCGGAACCGCTTTGACGGAAGGTCAAATCAAACTCGTTCGGCGATACACCAAGAACGTGACGGTCCTTTTTGATGGTGATGAAGCGGGGATTCGAGCGTCTTTGCGTGGAGTCGATTTACTGTTGGCGGAAGGAATGAACGTCCAGGTTGTTTTGTTCCCAGACGGTGACGATCCGGATAGCTTTAGTAAGAAGGTCAGCCCCGAAGAACTCAAGCGACATATTTCGGAAGAAGCCAAGGACTTTGTTGCGTTCAAAATGGAGTTGTTGACTCAGCAAGCGGGACAGGACCCAGTAAAACGTGCTGAGATGATCCATAGCGTGATGGAATCCATTGCGGCCATTCCCGATGGCATTCAGCAAGGCGTTTATTTGAAATTGGCTTCGGAGGAATTGGGGATGTCCGAGGACAAGCTTCAGCTTGAGATCAATAAAATCCAGCGGCTAAAGTTGGTTCAGGAGCAAAAGGCTGCAAAACGGGATGCTTTTAGAACGCGACAATCAGGGGTTCCGTCAGCGTCCGCCCAAGGCGTTCAGGTTCCTCAAGACTGGACGGGTCAAAGCGTGCCACCCCTCACAGAAAGTCAAGCGTCACAAGGAAGTGACCTAGACCACAAGATGGCCTTGGACCACCGCACATTGTTGGAACGAGACCTCATTCGGCTTTTGATTACCTATGGCAAGGAAACCTTATTCGTTGACGTCGAACCGGAGGCGATAGATTCGGATGGGGTAGAAGCGGAGATAACGGACGCCGAATCTTCAGAGCCCACAAAACCTGAAAAGTTAGAGGTGTCTTTCGCTGAATTGATGTTGCATCAATTGGAGGAGAATGACTTGCCTTTGCAAGATCCTGCGTGCAAAAAAATTCATGCCCTGTTCGTAGAGGCGTTGGAAAAGGGTCAAGTGTCTTCAAGCCTAGATCTTTTGGCTGACCCTGACACATCCATTCACCAGCTTGTAACGGACTCTATGTTTGTAAAGAATCACGTAAGTGAGCGTTGGGGAGAAGTGCATCAAATTTTCCCAGCCCGTGAATTGGATCAGTTGAACAAGGCCATGCTAGATTCCATGCATCAGCTAAAAATGAATGCAAACAGACAAGAAATATTGCGTGTTCAAGAAGGATTGATTGCTCTGTCAGCGGAGGTGGATGCGGGCGACGAGACCGCAATTCATGGAATGCGAGAATTGCTTGAAAAACGGAAGCTATTGGATGCACAAAAGCGAGAAATAGCGCGTTACTTTGGTTCAATAATTCTTCCTTAAAGTATCGGGAGGGCGGAAGTAATAGACGCAATGAAGGAATTTATTCAGTCGGGCATTCAATGGGGTCATGTGGACGTCACTTTAGGAGATGCACTAATCGTGATCTTGGTGATTTCGATTGCCCAACTATTGATCTGGTTTTTGAGGGTCTTTTTGGGGCGCATTTTTCGAAAAACGAGCATTGAAGAGGGCAAGCGCTTTATGATATTGCGATTGCTTCGTACCCTTATTTACGCCATATCTGCCGCCATTGCGCTAGAAACTATTGGGGTCGATTTAACCTTGTTGTGGGCGAGTTCAGCGGCATTGTTGGTCGGTGTAGGAATTGGACTTCAGAACTTTTTCAACGATGTGATTTCGGGATTTGTTTTGTTGTTCGAAGGAGGAGTTCGCGTGGGAGATGAATTAGAAGTCGATGGCATGTTGGTCCGGGTTGAACGTATCGACTTAAGATCTACCCGTGTGATCACGCGCTATGGCAATCTGATTGTCATGCCGAATGGTCTTATTTCTGGCCAGACGGTGCGCAACTTCTCTCAAGGCGATACCGCGTCGATGTTGGAAGTGAAAGTTGGCGTGGCCTATGGAACTGACGCTAAGGCGGTCGAACGGATTCTGATTGAGTGCGCTAATTCTGAGCCGCTTGTCATTCGCCGCAAGGAAACGACAGCTTTATTCCAAGATTTTGGAGACTCCTCACTTAATTTCAGCGTTTACTTTTGGGTGAACCAGCCGTGGTCACGTCGTGTGATTTCGAGTAACATCCGCTTTAGCATTGATGAGGCTTTCCGGAAAGAAGGAATCCGTATTCCTTTCCCGCAGCGCGATATTCATGTGATCTCACCCGAGATGGGTTAGAGTACGCTAGACGTGTGAGTTTTCGTTGATAGTATCCTTAGTCTTCTTCCCATGTGCCTGTTTCTCGGACTGAACGCAAGTGCAAATTCAACTCCGTCCGGTTTTCCCATCCTCGAGGCTTCCAGGTGTTTTGAACTAGCGTAAAAGCAAGGTCAAGACGGTTCCATTTTTTAATGTCAGAGGCGATAGGCCCCATGTTCCAGCCGATGGCATCGATGGACTGTTGATCATTTTCAGGATGCCCAATTGTGATTTTCAAATGCTTCCCTTGAATACCGATGGTCTTGGGCGGACGAAGACATTGAACATTCTTTAAAATGAATACGGGGGTGGGATTTCCTGGCCCAAATGGCTCCAACTGTTGCAGTTCCCTGAACGCTTCCAATGTCAGGTCTGCCAGCTGGACCTCCTGATCGCATTGCACTTTCCGTCGTGGCGGAACCTGTCCCAATTGTTTTGCGACGGCGGCTTCCAACAGTGCTTTGAAGGCCTCTAAATTTTCTGTTGGCAGACTCAAGCCAGCGGCCATGGTATGGCCTCCGAACTGCGAGAGCAAACTAGCGCACTCTTCCAAGGCACTGTGGATGTCTACGCCATCAACTGAACGGGCGCTTCCGATCAGAACACCGTCTTCCTCGGACAGGACGATACTGGGACGAAAACGCTTCTCAATCAATCGGCTAGCTACAATTCCGACCACACCTCGGTGCCAGTTTTTTCCGGATACGACCGTGCAGAATGCCTCGGGGCTTGATTTTTCGAGCTGAGCAAAGGCTTGTTCGGTAGTGGCTTCATCCACTTCTCGACGCTTCAAGTTCATCTCCTCGATTTCACGGGCCACTTCTGTTGCGCGATGTTCGCTTTTCTCCATCAGCAGATCGACAACACGCTGGGCATGGTCCATTCTGCCTGCGGCGTTAATTCGTGGGCCAAGCGTGAAGCTAATGTCGCGAACACTTTGCGGTGCTTGTTGGATTCCTGCGGCACGCATCAAAGCAAAAATGCCGGGCCGCTGGCGTTTTTTCAATTGCTTAAGTCCTTGTGACGCCATGATTCGGTTTTCGTCCGTGAGCTCTACAAGGTCTGCTCCGATGCTGATGGCGACCAGGTCCAATTCCTCTAAAACACCCCCTTCTGGAAGATCCATCGTGTGAGCGAGGCCTTGAAGCAACTTGAAAGCGACGCCACAGCCAGAAAGTTCTTTAAAGGGATAGTCGCAATCGGATCGCTTGGGGTTGAGGACGGCGTAGGCCTCAGGAAGCGTTGATTCGGGAAGGTGGTGGTCGCAAATGATCACAT
>JAPKAW010000214.1 GCA_028825055.1 Flavobacteriales bacterium
ATTGAATAGAAAAGATGATGCGTCTTGAAACGATAAAGGAATTCCATTAATGGCCGTACACCTGAATACAATCGGCTGAATATCAACATCATGTGATTCAGACAATGCAAAAAGGGACGAATGAAACGCACCCATTTCGTTCCCATCTCCAATAAAACCTTCCGGAAAAAAAGCAACGTTGATGCGGGATCGACGCAGCATTTCCCTTTTATCAGCTATCACTTTTATCAGTGATCTCGGTTGTCTTCGGTCCAAGAACACAAAACCCAAGAACCTCAATAGATTCCCTACGAAAGGAATTTCACGGATGTCCTTGTTTGATAACACCATACACGGTGATAATGCCATAACCATCAATGAATCAATTAACCCCATGTGATGGCTCACAATAACTTGATCATTGGGCTCAACCTTTCCTTCGATTAAGATTTTCATCCCTAAAATCCACACAATACCTCTAGACCAGGGGTGTACAATCCAAAGGGTGTTGATTCTGATAAAATACCACTTCGAAAATGGGCGGATAAACAGTCGGAGGAGGCCGGTAAACAAGCACCCGATGAGTACCCAAAGTACAACGGTCAATATTCGAAATACAGACAACCAGCGCCCATATAGCTGTCCATCGAACGTGATATTCGATCGGGAGGTCATGGTTGCTGCGCCTTGAATAAATTTCGAAAGGAGTCAGACTGACCTCCTCTTTCAGTAAACCAACGATGGTGTCGGCGCCAGATCCGCACGTAGTGGTAAAACGGTGCAGTTGGAAATACATGGTGAACGAGATGATAATTCTGCGCTAGGAATAACACGGTTACACCGGGAGCTATGATATTTCGTGTTGCTTTGAACGGATCTGTTTTCGCTGCTATTCGGTGGGGACGGTGGGGCAAGTAGTCAAACATGAATGCTAGGAGCGCACTTGCTATTCGCGAGGGAACAATCCAAGCCCATATAACCGCTTCTAAATGGCCGTTGGTCGCCATCCATAATGCCGTTCCGTAGAATATAACAAGCGTCCCAATAACCTCGGCTTTCCGAGTCTTTGAAGCCTCTTTTACTGAGGTAATGGAAATGTACCAATAATAGAAGTCCTGGGTAAGCCAACGTAGAGGAAGGATATACCAAGGACCTTTTCCGCTCCAAAAGTCCGGGTCATTATCCGGGTCGTTCGTGTGTTTATGGTGGGTTAAGTGCAGGCGTTTAAAGGCGTGGAACGGGGAGAGCAATGGAACACCCGCTAACCGGCCGACAATACCGTTTAGGGCTGTATGTTTTTTTGAAACGGACCCATGCACCGCTTCATGCTGCGGTGTAAAGGACATATACGCCAGAATGGTATTAAACACCAACGCAACCCAAGGGGAGAGCCCGTTAAAAAAAACCTTCCAACTAATCCAAGCCCAAGCAAACAGGATGGTTCCTGTCAATAGTAGTGTGGGCCATGCGACAGGGGGGGATTGAGTTAAGTTTCGCCTAGGTATGGTATTGGAGGGGGTGTCAAATTGTTGTGACATCATGGAAAATTATAGAAATATGTTGCACCCTTAAATATCAACACCGGTGTCAGCCATGGCTCAAGGTACACGATGTCCCCAACTTGCTTCGGTCATCGCAAACCAATCCTCCAGCTCCATATGAAATGAACAAGCTGCCTTCAAGTCAGACAACCGCAACAAATCTGTCGTTCCCACAACGGGAACTATACCACTCGGGTGACGCACCAACCAACCTAAAATTATTTGTGCTGGGGTACGTTCTGTTTTTTCAACCAATCTAGATACCACCGGGCTTAACCGCTCTTGTTGGGGCCCAGATTTCTTGAAAAAACTTCCGAGTGGAGACCACGACATCGCCGCGATTTTATTCACCTTCATAAAATCGAGTGTTCCATCTATCATGGGAGATGTATGCGTCACAGAAAACTCTAATTGATTCCATAAAGGGCGTTCCTCCCCTTGAAACAACTCCAATTGAGACGTCGTGAAATTTGAAACCCCCCACCCTTTTATTTTTCCTTCTTCCCTCAGCTCACACAACGTGTGAACAATGGATTCCGGGTCCATCAACGGGCTCGGTCGGTGCAACAGAAGTCCGTCTAAATACTCCGTTTGCAGGTTTCGAAGACTATTCTCAACAGACTTCCTGATGTGCTGTGGACTGTAATTGTAATGCTTAACTGATGCGGCGGCTTTTGGGTTGGGGTATTGAATCCCACACTTACTCACCCACCAAACATCCTCTCTCGATATGTCGGTCTCGGCAAACGCCTGACCAAACGCGCGCTCCGTTGTAAAGTCACCATAAATATCTGCGTGATCAAACGCAAACACACCGCGATCTAGACACCCTTCGATCTGACGCGACATGCTAGAAAGACTCATGTCCTTTCCCCACACACCCCAATTCATAGTTCCTGCAATAATATCAGGTTCGTTCATGAATGAAAACTACATCAAAAGCAGTCACGTGCACCGCATGCTCAACACCACTAATGTTTAGTTCGCAGGTGTCTCTTGTGCTGCGCTATCTTCCGTCAAAACCTCCTCCATAGTCACTCCTGATTCCATACTGGATTCAGCGCTTGAAGCGTTCGGTTCTCCGTCCATACCAACGCTGTCCGTACCATAGTGGATGGCCAAAACAATGGCAACACTTACGAGCAAACCGACGATGAGCTTCAGAAAGTCCTTCGCTACAATCGGGAAGATGGACTTTAGGTTTCCTTTTTTCGTTAGGCCCGTATTCAAAGCCAATTCACGACCACACAGCAACCCGACAAACACCCACGTCGTGGACATCGGGATGTTGTTCATTTGCTTGAAATACAAGAGTAGAAAGGCGTAAACGAGATCAATTAACGTAGCTGAACGCACATATTTCGTGCTCTGTTTGTCCAACACAATTTGCTGAATTTTTCCGCCCTTCTGATAAAATATATGGCCCAAACCAAGGACAAAGAACCCCATAACCAGCAACAGAGTTGGCAATGAAATTTGACGCGGTAAGAACACGGCGATGTTAGCGACATCGTGCGACAACCAGGTAAACCACAAGAAACCCGTTGAACACCACTGGAACACCCTCCAAAACTTCTTTGTCCCATCGCTTACATCTTCCTTTTCATTGATGAAACGAGCAATGATGAGCCAGAGAACATAAGCGACTATAGCGGCGAGGCCGTAACCCATAACGCTCTTTAAGAGCATTTTCTCGAGAACAAAGGTGGTTGCAAATGCTGAAAGCACGAGGAATGATGTGGATACCGGAATCCCTTTTCGCGTCAACAAAACCAACGCTAATGGAGCCATCGCGTGGTACCACTGTGGCTCTTTGTATGGGATCTTTGTAAGGCGGCCGAATGAAATGTCACCATCTCCCGCGTACCAGCCGTATGCTAAAGTCGCCACCAATACTGTTGCGGCCGCAGCCCAAAGTGTCGTCCATTTAAATTTATCTCGGTTCGAGGCAATCCAGGTTCCGAGTGTTTGGACGCTGTCATTGGCAATGACAGAGTATCCCGCCAAGATGAAACCAACCGTAGTAAATAGTGCGATCATACCATTCAATTTAGAGTGGTAAATGTCACCCGTGTTTTTGATAAAGCGGGAGTGTGTGTGTTAAGCTACTGTTACGTCTTACATACGTGAGGAAAAACCGACCTCGTTTTTGGTTTTATCCTTTTTGATTTAGGCGTTTCTACATGATGCTTATCAG
>JAPKAW010000215.1 GCA_028825055.1 Flavobacteriales bacterium
ACAAATTGTACTTCGAGCCTGTTTTCTGGGAGCACATCTACGATATCATTCTGCATGAAAACCCAGAGGGAGTGATCGTTCAATTTGGCGGACAGACCGCGCTCAAGTTGGCCGAAAAACTGGAGCGTTTTGGCATTCCGATTATTGGAACAAGCTACCGAGCTCTGGACTTGGCCGAAGACCGGGGATCATTCTCCTCTTTACTGCGTGATCTAGGGGTTCCATACCCAAATTTTGGTGTCGTGGAAACGACCGAGGAGGCGAGTGTTTTGAGCAAGGATTTGGGCTTCCCTCTTTTGGTGCGTCCAAGCTATGTTTTGGGCGGTCAGGGGATGAAGATTGTCATCAACGAAGAAGAATTGGAACGGCATGTGATTGGTATTTTCCGTGATATGCCAGACAATAAAGTTCTGTTAGACCATTATCTAGATGGCGCTATCGAATGCGAAGCCGACGCGATTTGTGATGGAACGGAAGTGCGCATCATCGGCATTATGCAGCATATTGAGCCTGCCGGAATTCACTCTGGAGACAGCTATGCTGTTCTCCCGCCGTTCAATTTGGGAGACTTGATCATTACCCAGATAGAAGAGTATACCAAACGCATTGCAATTGCACTGGAAACAGTGGGGTTGATCAATATCCAATTCGCCGTGAAGGATGATGAGGTCTATATCATTGAAGCAAACCCACGAGCTTCGAGGACCGTTCCTTTTATTGCAAAAGCATACGGTGAGCCTTACGTGAATCATGCGACCAAGGTGATGCTGAAAGCTGCGAAGCTGGAAGATTTGCCTCATGAGCCAAAATTGGAAGGGTATGCAGTGAAGATTCCTGTTTTCTCTTACGAGAAATTCCCTGAGGTGAACAAGGAACTGGGGCCTGAAATGAAATCTACCGGCGAGGGCATTCAATTCATTCCGAATTTGAAAGATCCATTCTTTCGAAAAGTGTATAGCGAACGTAACTTGTACTTAAGCAAGTAAACATGTTAGCAGGATTGATACGTACGATTGGAACGGTTGTACTCATTTGGTTTGTATTCCGTTGGTTGGATCGGATGGCACGCAGGTGGTCGAATCGTCAAGGGCCGAGCCAAACAGGGCAGTCTCCCCGTTCAACTCCAAAAGAGTCGTCATCCCCAAAGGATCAAAAACTGGGAGATTACGTGGATTTTGAGGAGTTGAAGGATAAGGAGTAATCCGCTCAAGTCTTGCATCGTAAATTGATTGCCACCACAGCCTCCAAGTTCATGAATCGTTTCTCATTCCGCTTATTGGTCGAAAGGACTTGGCCACATGTATTGGCCTTGACTTTCTTTGCTCTAGTGGCCTGTGTTTTTTACGCGAAGTCCTTTGATGGGTTTGATTTGCGGCAAGGAGATGTGCAGCAATACAAAGGCATGTCTAAGGAATTGCTCGACCACAAAGTTTTGACTGGAGTGCATAGTGGGTGGACGGGATCCATGTTTGGAGGAATGCCGTCGGATCAGATTTCCAAAGCGCCGGACTCCTTTTCAGTGTCCCGTCAACTGCATCGATTGGTTCAAAATGTTTTTGGTTCGTCCCCCGTAGCGACACTCTGGTGGGCCATGTTGGCAGCATATCTGCTTGCCATAGCAGTGGGCGCAAACCCTTTGATTGCAGCGTTTTGTGCTGTGGCTTTTGGACTTTCTACCATCAACATCCTTTATCTGGGTGCAGGGCACAACACCAAAGTTCGCGCCATAGCGCTTATGCCAGGAGTTTTGGCTGGAGTGCTTTGGGCTTATCGTCGCAATGTTTGGCGAGGGGCTGCATTGGCAGCTCTGTTCACGGCTTTGCATGTTGCTGCAGGGCATCCTCAAATGACGTACTACTTGTTGTTTCTGATGGTCGGAATAGGGATTACAGAAATCATTGGATTGAGTCGTAAATCAGGGCAATGGATGCGCGCATTGAAGCCGACCCTTTGGCTGATGATTGCGGGAATTGTTGGTGTTTTACCGAGTTTGCCGGGGCTTCTCGAAACCAAGGCTTACGCAAAGCATACGATGCGTGGTGACCAAATTTTGACCGTCGATGTATCCCAAGCGAATCAGGGGTTGGCAAAGGATTACATCCTCGAATACAGCATGGCTGCGGGGGAATGGTGGTCCATCATGTGTCCGGACGTTAAAGGTGGAAATGACCCCTTGTACTGGGGAGAACAGCGATTCTCTGGCGGAGCATTTTATTTTGGAGCCATTGCCTGCTTGCTGTGTCTGGTTTTTCTGCTTGTTGGAAGGGACCGCTTGAAATGGCCGCTATTGCTAGTTTCAATTTTGGCGGTGCTTCTTTCGAGGCGAGAGTCCTCGGCGTTGATGGAATTCTTCCTTGATTCCGTTCCTTTTTTCAACCAGTTTCGGGACACAAAGATGATGTTGGTGGTGGTCCAATTATCTGTTGTTTTAGGAGCGGTATTGGGTTTGCGAGAGTTGCTAAGTCTGGCTCAAGAGGAGGGTGAAGAAAGAAAAATAACTTTGCGACGATGGACGGCAGGGTTTGTGGTCATGTTCGCATTGTTTGGTGCGTTTTATGTGGTTCCTGAGACGTTTTTTGAGTTTCAATCCTCCATTCGTCCGGACCGTGCAATCGATCAATTGGGCTTCAGGCAAGCGATTGGTTCACGTATAGAACTATTCCGTGCTGACATTTTAAGAACCATGGGATTGTGGTTGGTCGCTGGTTTGGTTGTCGCGGCATGGATGCAGACCCGGCGGCAAAGCCACCTGTTCTTGGCAGCCCTGGTTCTTTTGAGCTTGGCAGACTTGTGGTCGGTAGATCGGCGCTATTCGAACGACGAAATGACGAGCGGTGTCTTTAGAAATTGGGTCAAGTCGGCTGACGCTCAATTTCCTTTTTCTCCGTCTCCTGCTATGATGGGACTGTTGGCTGTAGAAAGTGCACAGCACCCAGAAATTCAAGACGATGCGCAGAAACTGTTGGCGTACTATGAAGCGTTGTTTGACGGGAAACGTGCGAGTCGCTCTGTGAAAGAACGCATGGAAGTGGTCGCTCAATTCGGAGCCTTGCGATTCGCCGATCCATTTCGTGTGTTCAAGTGGGGGTCACCTTTCAATGATGCAGAGACTTCCTATTTCTTCCAAGCTATAGGCGGCTATCACGGTGCGAAGCTTAGACGGTATCAAGATTTTATCGACCGGGTGCTGCTACCTGAAGGGATGCGTTTTGTAGATATTGCGCAAAAGAGTTCTCCTACTGAGGGCATGAATGAATTGGTCGCTCACAAAATGCTCAATACCCGTTACATCTTGTTTGATCAAATGAACGAACCGCTGCGGGTTTCGAATCCAAATGGTGCAGGATGGGTGGCGACCAATTGGAGTTTTGCGGATTCTCCTGATGAGGAAATTGACGCCGTGGCCGCTTTAAGAGATTCAAAATCTGGTGTCATTCATCGAGAATTTGAAATGGAGATGGACGGGTTGTCACCGGGAGCCAATGGAGGTGTGGATTTAGTGTCCTATGCTCCAGACTTTCTTGAATACGAGGTGAACTTAGATAAGGAAGCCCTGGTGGTGTTCTCTGAAATGTGGTACCCCTCTGGATGGACGGTGAAAGTGGATGGAGAGTTGATCTTACCGATTCGGGTCAATTATGTTTTACGCGGATTGCGCGTGTCCAGTGGATTGCATGAGGTGGTTTGGGAATACCAAAAGCCACCCTCAGCGGCA
>JAPKAW010000216.1 GCA_028825055.1 Flavobacteriales bacterium
ATCCAGGATACAGCTCTGAAATTTTTGGGGCAATCAACATTGCCGGAGCGCTTAAGACAGCGGACTATCTTTCAGAAGGAGATGAACCGCTTGTCTCAGTTCACGGCACGAATGACGAAACGGTTCCTTATGGTTCGGGTGTGATTTCATTGAGTGGTTTTCCGATCACAGATGTAGATGGAAGCAGTATCATTCATGAAATGGCTGAATCACTCAGCTTAAATCATTGCTTTACCACGTTAGAAGGTGCTGGCCATGTTGCACATGCTTATGACGCCGAGGCGTATGTCGCCACCTTGTCCACCATCTCGGGGGCGGTTTCATCGTGGCTTTGTGAAGACTACGCGTCCATTTGTGAGGTGTACGATTACTCAACGGATTTGACAGAGACCGCTTCTGATGGAATGGAATTGTTCCAGCTTTATCCCAATCCGACTTCCAAGGGGAATGAAATTACAGTGACTGTCGCACCTGGAATGGCCCAATCATGGTCCTGGCAATTGTTGGATGTCTGTGGAAGAATAACGATGTCCGGCTTAGCAACGGGTTCTTCAATCGTGTTGCAGGCCAATGACCTGAAATCAGGCACTTACATGTTCCGTATCCCTGAGCATGGGAAGTCCCGTCGCTTGATGATTCACTGATCAATTTGCCCCCTTGATTACGATCTCCGTATTGGTTTGGCCATTGGCATGTGTCCATTTTACGATGTACGTACCAGCAGACCAAGACGATGTGGCGATTGTCAGGCGTCGACTCGGATTCAGATCTGCCTGAACTTTTCCTGCAGCGTCATAGACGGTAACCCGCTCAACCGGGGATGCAGAGCGCAACTCCAAGCTGTTCTTAAAAGGATTGGGAAAGGCGAGGTCGTCCAAGTTGACAGAGGATGCCACGGCATTTTGTACGGTATCAATGACTGCTCTTGGAAGTAAGGAGTCCAACGGAAATGTCCACAGACTGCGAGCAAATGTCCCAGCCACGAGACGGTCAGAAATCGTATCGACGGCGAGATCATATACAGGGATTAGTGGAAGAGAGCCCACCGGTTCCCAGTGCTGTCCACGGTTTTCGGTCCAATGAACTCCTGCATCCGAAGCCACCACCCAAATGCTGTCATTCAAGGCTTCGACGTGGTTGATTGGGTGCGGAGGCAAATCCCCCTGGACAGAAGTCCACTCCTCCCCAATAGCAGCGCGGAATACGTGCGGAGTGTACAGCGCATTTCGGAAGCCACTGACCGTACAAAACATGGAGTCAGAATGGAAGGGGTCGAAGACGAGGTCGGTAACAAATTGACCTGGCAATCCAATCTCCATCGGATTCCAATTGTCACCATGATCCGTTGTCACCCAAACTCGGCCATCCGATGTGCCCGCGGCGATCAGGTCTTCATTGAAGGGAGATCCCGCGACTACAGTAACACATCGGTACTGCAGACCCGGTTCTTCATTGTAGGTTAGATCGGGGCTCACCGCTTGCCAAAAAGAGAATGGAGCGTTGGACATGCGGTATACACGCTGGGTTCCCGTCCACATCTCATCGGGGTTAGCCGGATGATAAGCCAATGGCGCATCCCACCACACACGGTCTTCTTCATCGATGCCGTCCATGAAGTCATTCCATTGGGGTTCTTCATTGGCACTTGTCAGGCTGTACCGCCAATTTCCCCATTGAGTTCCGGCGTATCGCAAGTTGGCATCAGTCGGATGGTAGATGGCGGTGAAGCCATCCCCTCCCAAATCCCGTGTCCACCCATTCAGGTCTTCCTCTGATCCTGTACTGGTGCCATTGTCCTGCGCTCCAGCCGTGTATTGACCGGGATTATGCGGGTTCCATGTTGCGCGATAGAACTGGGTCACGGGAATATCTTCTAAGTCTTCCCAGGTCAAACCGTGGTCATCGGAGCGATACAGTCCGCCATCCGTAGCCAAAACCAAACTTTGCGGACCAATCCACTGCAAATCATGTTTGTCTGCATGCACCTCATAGGTCCACCACTCGGGCCCCATGCGCTGCCAGGTGAATCCTCCATTGAGGGAATTCCAGCACTCTACTCCGAGGATGGTGATGTCATCGGAATTCCAAGGGTTAACCCGAACTTTCGAGAAATACCATCCAAAGCCACCCAATGCATTTTCTGGCGCTGAACCTTCGGGAATAATGGCATTCCATGTTGTTCCACCATCGTCAGAACGGTAGATATTGTCCAGTTGTTGGTCTGTTCCTACAACCAGTGCCCAAAACACCCCTCCGAGTTCGGCCAAACCGATGCGTCCTTTGACACCTTCGCCCCATGGATTGGGGAGTGCAGACCACGTAGAGCCTCCATCAACGGATTTCCAAATCTTGCAATGGGGTCCGTTGACGATGCTGTGAGTGGAGGTGCGGGTGCGTTGCCATGCACTGGCAAGAAGCGTTTGCGATGACGGTGCATAGGCCAGGTCGGTCACGCCAGCAGAGTCATTTGGGAGGAGGACTTGCTCCCAGTTTTGACCATTCTCTGTGCTGCGAAACAAACCACGTGCAGGACCTGGAATCGCAGGGTTTCCCATGCATGCGGCAAAGATTGTGCTGGGTGCATCGGGGAGAATGAGCAAACGGCTTATAATTCCAAGGGTGTCTAGCCCCATGTTTTCCCAAGACTCCCCACCGTCCAAAGAACGATAAACACCTCCACCGATGCGAGGGAAGCTGCTGATCTGCGGGTCGCCAGTCGCTATAAAAATACGTTCTGGGTTGACCGGGTGAAACGCTAGGTCGCCCATCGCCAAGTGAGGAAGATCATCCGTCAAAGGATTCCACGCGCCATCACCGGAATCCGTCCACAACCCTCCGGCACTCGCTCCAGCGAAAAACCGGTTGATTTCGGTGGGGTGCTGCCGAATGAAGTTAAACCGTCCTCCGATATTGGTTGGGCCTTCTAAGCGCCATTGACCGCCAGCCATACGGCTGGACTCGTCGGACATTTGATGACTCCAACGTTTCACTGCGTCCAAAGCTTTATCTGCTTCCTGAGTATCCCAATTTTCTTCAGGATAACTCCATTTCCAGGTGTCGGCTAAGGCTGGTTGTAATTTCTTGAAGGCTTTTTCTGATCTGCTACGAATGTCACTTGAAACAGGATCGTGTTGCCACCAATACGCCACAGAAAATAGAAGTACGATGCCAGCCAATAGTGATACAATGCGAATCATGGAGCCAAGATACAGCGAGCGGCTTATGGACGTTGATGTTGGTTGGAGCTTTTCACACGTCCTTTCGATTTCCACCCGCGCAGAGCGATGTACTTGATGTACCTGTTTTCACGCGGATGCGCCAAAGGATAAATAATGCGCGGTTGCGCTCTTTTCTCATGAGCCCTCGAACGGCATTTTTTTTAGGCCAAACTGCATAGAAAATGGCATCGAACGGCGTTCGGTCTTCCCAAGCTATTTCGATGTTGTGGTCAATTTTTTTCGGAATTCAACTCGGTAGGAAAGTCCATACATAGATGAGCATGTCAATCCCGAAAATGTTGGGGTGGTATCTTCAGCGAATCAACACGATGTGCCCTTTGATACTGCGCACTTGATATTGATCGCCTCGTAAAACGGCTGTCCAGGTGTAGACACCATCTGGCGCGAAGTAATCGCCATCTTGAACATCTCCTTGCCACCAGTGATCGAGATTTTGCGTCTGGAAAACAAGAT
>JAPKAW010000217.1 GCA_028825055.1 Flavobacteriales bacterium
CGGATACAATGAATGTTACAGTCACTTTAGTAAATCAAGAGGCTGTTTTGGATAACTGGTACATTTCTGAAGGGTTGCCGCCTACGGGCAATTCAATCAATTGTTTGTTTGAAGACCAGATATATTGGGAAACAGGTGAGCCCACTCCTTGGGGGAGCTAGACATTCATTCATAACAATCCCGGTGTTGATCTCAATACTCCAACAAGCATTGCCAGTCTAGTCGTGGATCAAAAGAAATTAATCAAAACGCTTGATGCTTTGGGCAGAGAGGTCAATCGCCCGACCAACCAAATCCTCTTTTACATCTATGATGATGGTTCGGTGGAGAAGCGATTCGTTGTTGAGTGAATTTTAAGCCCCAAGAGAAAGAACCAACCTGTGTTTACAACCTGTGTTTGACGGTAACGGATGATGCAGCGGGATGCAGCGACACCTACTGCGAATCAATCTCAGTAGATTCATTGGGCTTGCTGGACGGGTTTGTCGAAGGCTTTATCATCAACGTAATCGATGGTGGTGAGAGTGGTTCGGTCAACAGCGTGAATGAAGCAAACATGGTGTTCACGGATGCCATCGTTTACCCCAACCCTACCACCGACTACTTCATGGTGTCTGGACTCGAAGCAAATACCGTTTGGACGGGACGATTGGTTGATATTTCAGGCAGCCTTGTGCGCGATGTCAATGGCACAGGTTCAACCCGAATTGAACTGGCCGGCATCCAACGAGGTCTGTACTTCTTGCAATTGACTTCAAGTGCAACTGCATCAACAACCTTGCGCGTAATCATTCAATGATCGCCGCAATTCTGCTGAAGAAAGGCCCGCCTCGTATGGGCTTTTTTTTTGATTAAAAATCGGAAGTGAGCCATGCAACGTTCAAGGCTTGAGTCACGTTTCTTTCATTGTACGACTTAAAGGAGAGCGTACCTTCGGCTGAAGAAAGCGAGTAAATTGGTAAAACGTGTTAGAATGAAGGGAGGCAATGGTTTAGCTGCAGGCACTGTTCTTTGGTTGGTATTTACTGCTTTTGCAATCAACATTACAGCCGCTTTGCCGCCGGCGATGGACAGTTTGATGACCGTGTGGTCGGACGAGACGCTGCCCAGCGATGAGCGGTTTTCGGCCTTTGACAAGTTGTATCGGCAATTCTACCAGCAGTATCCCGATTCCTTGCTTCCTCAGCTGGAAAAGCTCCGCGCGGAAGCTCAAGCATTGAACCGACCACTCATCCTGTTTGAAGCGTTCAACCGAAAAGGCAACTTGCTGAGTTACCAGGGGAAGAATGATGATGCATTGTTGGCTTATGACCAAGCTGGAGAAGTGGCTGCCTCGTTAGGGGACTCGCTGCGCATGGGCACCACCATTGCAAACAGAGGAAATGTTTATGCCGGACTCAGCGATTACTTGGGCGCCACCCAGCAATACACCGCTGCGTTGCGCCTTTATGAATCCGCAGGTTATGTCCGCGGGCAACGAAACGTACGAATGGCGCTCGCGAACGTGTTTGTTTTGATTGACAACTATGAACTAGGAAAAACGTACTACGAGGATGTTTTTGTGGAGATGGGGGACGACGGGAGCGACCGGTTCAGTGGAATACTCCAAATGAATATGGGATGGTGTGAGTATAAGCTTGGCAACATGAATCGCGCCGAACAATTGTACCTCACAGCACTTGAGCTGCTGGAAAAAGCCGACGCAAGATTTCACTTAGCATCATGCTATGACAACTTGGCTGAGTTGTGCTTGGACTTGGACAGGGATGCAGAGGCCAAGAAATTAACGCAGCAGGGGTTGTCGATGCATCAAGAACTTGGGGCGACTCTTGAAGTCCTTAAGGACCAATTGAAATTGGCGGAAATTCAAATGATCACGGATACAGAGGGAGCGCTTCGAAGTGCAAGAGCCATCCAAGTGAAACTTATGGAATTGGCGGGAAATGAAACCAAACGCGACCTGTACGAACTGCTTTACCGTGGAAACAAGAAGCTTGGTCGAGTCGATGTTGCGCTGGATATGCATGAGCGTTACTTGGTCTTTTCTGACAGCGTTCAGGAGCTCAAGAATCACCACTTGGTCTTGCGCACAGCTTACGAAAAGGAGATGGAGCATGAGATGCTTGCCTTGGAGATGAAAGGACGTGAGGAAAAGAGCGAAATGCGCATTCAGCAGCTGCAGACGCTGCTCTGGCTTATCCTGGTATTTATGTCGGTGGTTTCTGCACTTGTCACTTACATTTTCCAAAATCAAAAGAAACATCTTCTGCGCCGTGAGCAGCTCTTGGCTCAAATTGAGGAATTGCGGAAATCGAGAGGAGGACAGGTGTTGGTGGATTCCAGTGGCTTCGAGCTTGACCGGGACCGGATCGAAGCCTCACTGGGACGCACCTTAAATGAAACCGATTGGAATGTGCTGAATATTCTGCTCAAGGATCCGTCTAGCACCAATGCCCAAATTGCGGAAAATGCCTGCCTCAGTGTAGATGGAATCGGATCATCATTGCGCCGGATGTACGTTTACTTCTCGGTGCAAGAAACCAAGTATAAGAAAATCGCTCTATTGCATAAAGCGATGAACCTTTCGGCGCATTCCGAGAAACCAATGGACTGAAGACTTTTCGGGAGAATGGTCAAGAGGAAATCTTCGCATAGTGCGTGAAATAAGAGTGTTTCACCCTTGGACGTGAAACGAAAAAGGGCCTGACATGATATCTTTGAGATTATGAAACAGCAAATAATCTTGGTCATTGCCGCCATTTTAGGCTTTGTACCATCCTCTGAAGCGCAGGTAATTACAACGTTCGATTGCGACCTCATAGGGCTTGTGTGCAATGTCTGTTCTCAGACGAATAGTATCAATTTATACCACCCGGGTGGATACTTGACTTGGCCTCATTCAGAGAATGTAATGGAATGGGAATTCACCGATTCGGAGGGGAATCTACTGCACGAGGAGACTTTGGTCGATGACAACTTCGTAAGCTTCGATTTCGATATTCCCCTCACAGATACCATGTTCGTCTCAGTGCTTCACACCAATGATTCGGCTTGGCACAACGGTAGCCAATATTCGTGGGCTTGCCTGATTGAGGACTACCTGTTTTGGGAAGAAACGGAGGTCATTCCAGGAACTGTGCAGGCAGGCTGGACTTTGGGAGGCAGTGTCGGCGTTAATTTGAGTGAGCAGGATGAGACTGAGTGCAACCTGCAATACGATGGCGATGGCGATGGGACGGTGACGGTTGTAGATGTTCTGGGGCTCCTCAGTGAGTTTGGGCAATCGTGTGCTTCGGAATCCTTCACGGTTGAAGGAAGGTGGTTGTGGTCATACAGCGGCGATGTGGCAGATGCCAATACGATGTATGAATATTTAAATGGACTCAGGTACACGTTCTATTGTGATCAAGCAGAATGCAATGAAGACTATTGGAATGCGCTGGATATAGCAGATGCAATACCCAACCCCGTCGCGTATTCACTCGATGGCGATACGCTAACAATTGATGGGACAGCAATTGCAGTCACATTCGAATGTGTGGAGGGTGTCATTTTTTGGCCTGGCGGTAATATTTGGAGATTGGGTTCTGATTGCTCGGAATAGATGCCAAAAAAATGAATAGAAACGCTATGTGTGCAAGGCAGATTCTACTTCTGAACCGCTACCAGGCCTGCACAGGCCACTCCCA
>JAPKAW010000218.1 GCA_028825055.1 Flavobacteriales bacterium
TTTACGGTGGAAACACACGACTGCACCTTTTCAACATGATGATGGACTTTGTGCAGGAGAACTTCTAAAGGAGGAGCACTTTAAACAATACAAAACGGGGTGACTCTGCATTTGCAAAGTCACCCCGTTTTTTATTGGAATCGTATTTGTTACACTACTGCCGTTTCCTCATCCTCGACACCGTGCGTTAACGCTTCGAGTCGAGGTCGAAGCAATAAAACGAGCAGTCCAAGCCCCACACTGGTAACTGCAATGCCTGTGAAGATGGTAAATTCTCCTAAGCTTGATGACCACTCGCCTAGAAGCCCAGCGAGTTTGCTACCAAAGCCGGTCATGGCAAAGTAGATTCCCATCATGATAGAAGCGTATTTGACCGGTGCAAGCTTCGTTACGAAAGACAAGGCTACTGGAGACAAGCAAAGCTCTCCAATCGTATGGAAGAGGTAGGCAAAAACCAACCAGTACATCGCTGAGCTTCCACTCGCCTCATACTGAGCCGTCGCTCCTGTCATGAAGAAGAAGCCTATTCCCATAATGATCAAACCGATAATCATCTTAAACAAGGACGTTGAAACCTTGCCCTTGAGCTTTCTATTGGCCCAAAACAAAGCAACCGTTGTTCCAAAGAATATGATGAACATGGCATTGATGGACTGGAACCAAGAGGCTGGCACTGTCACATCACCAATCAATCGATCCGTCTTCTCCATCGTATAGATATTCATCAGACCTCCTGCCTGTTCAAAGGCTCCCCAGAAAACAATCACGAGCAGAAATGAAATCAACAGAACAACGACGCGGTCAATCTCAATTTTAGTCAGAGGTGCATTCATCACCTCTTTGTTGTCTTTCGAATCTCCCAAGAAGTTGCCTACCTCGCTGAGGTACTTCAGGCCCAATACATACTGCAACAACCCCAGGGCCATGCCGATCCCTGCGAGACCAAACCCGTAATGCCAGCCATACACCTCTCCGACATACCCAACGACCAAGCTCGATATGAACGCACCCAAATTAATTCCGATGTAGAAAATAGTGAATCCTTTGTCTCTTCGGATATCGCCTTGCTTGTAGAGTCCCCCAACCATCGTTGAAATGTTCGGCTTGAGCATCCCACAGCCCAAAACAATAAATACCAGACCGGTGTAGAAAGCCCACATTTCCTCAATGGCCAGTGTGCTGTGCCCGATTGCTAGAAGGACTCCTCCCACTAGCACTGATTTCTTTTGGCCCAATAATTTATCGGCGATGTATCCACCTGGCACTGACATGACGTAAACCATCATGGTGTACCATCCATATAAAGCCAGCGCGTCGCCATTGGACCATGCCAATCCAGGATTACCTCCTGTTGACTCCGATACCAAATACAAAACGAGGATTGCCCGCATACCATAGTAGGAAAAACGTTCCCACATTTCTGTGAAAAACAAAACGAAAAGACCTGCTGGGTGACCAAACAGCTCTCTTTGGGGGGCATTCAATGCTGATGAAGACATCTTTATTCTTTTTTAAGTACTGCGCAAAATACAACTCCACATGCAATTCCAACATTCGAGCATTTGAATTTACATAGAGTGCCTTCAGCCATTGAGCCCACAGCTGATATTGCGGAGGGTTATACCCTAAAACCAAACTCGATAATTCGAGACGCCCTAAATCTGGATTTCTAAACAAATGATTCATAAAGACTGCAAAGGCGAATGCAAGAGCACGTTTCTTTTGCGATATTGCATGAAAATTAGGTCCATGCGCACGTTTTATACCCTTATCCTGACCATCTCCCTGGGTTTTTTGAGCCAAACCATTGCCTTCGCACAATCAGAAGTCAATTGGATGAGTTTGGAGGAGGCGGTTGTAGCGCAGAAAAACGAGCCGCGCAAAATTGTCATGGATGTTTATACCCAGTGGTGTGGACCGTGTAAAATGATGATGGCCAACACCTTTACCAATCCGCAGGTCATCGCTTACTTGAACGCGAATTATTACGCAGTAAAATTTGATGCCGAATCGAAAGACCCGATTAACTTTAAAGGGCGACGCTTTGAGAACCCAGGATATAAAGAAGGGGTTCGTGGACGCAATAGCACACATCAGCTCTCACGAGAGTTGGGAGTCAATGCCTATCCAACATTGGTTTATTTCGATGAGAAGGCTGAGGTCATTGCTCCGATTTCTGGATACAAAAACCCCGGTCAACTAGAAATGTATTTGAAATTCTTCTCACAGCATTTCACCCCAGGCGTGCAACAAGCGGAATGGGAAGAATTTCGGAACGCATTTGCACCGACTTTTCGATAAGTTGAAGCTGCTATTACAATAGCAATAGGCGTATCGTTGTAACCGTGCGCGAACGAGTATATTTGCCCTAAGTCCTTTTGGACCCAAAGAATTGAACATTGAAAATAAGCATCGCGTCACAAAATGAGTGAGACTGCACGACTAATACTGGATGGTAAGGAATACGAATTCCCTGTCATCACCGGTTCTGAAAATGAAAAGGCCATTGATATCTCAAAATTGAGAGCAACCACTGGTTATATCACGCTTGATTATGGTTTTAAGAATACGGGATCCACTCAAAGTGCAATCACCTATCTCGATGGCGAAAATGGGATTTTACGCTACCGAGGATACACCATTGAAGAGCTTGCCGAAAAGGCTTCATTTCTAGAGGTATCCTTCCTCCTGATTTATGGCGAATTACCGAATCAAAAGGAACTCGATTATTTTCAAGGGAGCATTACACACCACACGTTGGTAAATGAGAACATGAAGCGGTCATTTGAAGCGTTTCCTCCAGGAGCGCATCCAATGGGCATGTTGAGTTCCATGATCTCAAGTTTGAGTACTTTTTATAAGGATTCACAAAATCCCAACCGTTCCATTGAAGACATTGAGAAGACCATTCATCGTCTGATTGCGAAGCTTCCAACGTTAGCAGCTCAAGCCTACAAGCACAACATGGGCCATCCTACAGTTTACCCATCCAATGATTTGGGCTACTGCGGAAACTTCTTGACAATGATGTTCTCATTGCCGTCTGAAGACTACAAAGTTGACCCAGTTGTAGAGAGCGCATTGAATAAGCTACTGATTCTTCATGCAGATCACGAACAAAATTGCTCGGCCTCTACTGTCCGGATTGTAGGCTCATCTCAAGCCAACTTGTATAGCTCAATTTCTGCTGGAATTGCTGCTTTGTGGGGACCTCTCCATGGTGGTGCAAACCAAGCGGTTATTGAGATGTTGGAATCGATCAAAAACGACGGTGGTGATTTCCAAAAATGGATTGATAAAGCGAAAGACAAAACCGATTCATTCCGATTGATGGGCTTTGGCCACAGGGTCTATAAGAACTTCGATCCACGCGCGAAGATTATCAAAAAAGCAGCTGATGATGTGCTTGAGAAATTGGGGGTGAATGACCCTGTTCTCGACATTGCCAAGAAATTGGAAGAAGTCGCATTGAATGACCCGTATTTTGTCGAACGAGGTTTGTACCCCAATGTTGACTTCTACTCTGGGATTATCTACCGTGCACTCAACATTCCAACGGATATGTTCACGGTTATGTTTGCTTTGGGACGCTTGCCAGGTTGGATTGCTCAATGGAAGGAAATGCACGAAAACGGTGAACCACTTGGACGTCCGAG
>JAPKAW010000219.1 GCA_028825055.1 Flavobacteriales bacterium
AATGGCCCTGTCCGCTGAAGTAAGCGGTGCCATTTCCAGGATTCGAGGAGCCAGTTCAACGGCATGACCACAATCAACCCCACCAACCACCAGGGGTGGGAAGGGATGAGGTCCGAAGAATTTGCGTTCCACGCTTCGTGCTGGGATGTTTCCCAAATCAAATACGCTACGATGGCTCCTGTGGAGATCCAAGGCAAGATGCTCCGAAAGAGCGATTTTGATGAGGGTGAAGCGAGACGCATTAAGAAACAGTATTCCAAATGTACCTTCGTAGACGCATGCCACCCTCTAAAAACATCAAGGAACAAATCATTTTGGGAATCGATCCAGGGACCACCATCATGGGATATGGTGTTATTCGTTGCGTCGGTAAGGAACTTGAAATGTTGGAGATGGGTGCCTTGCATCTTTCTAAATATCCTGATCACGCGGTGAAATTGAAGCGAATATTTGACCGGTGTCTTGCCTTGATTGAAACGCATGCGCCGGATCATTTGGCTGTGGAAGCTCCGTTTTTCGGTAAAAACGTACAATCGATGTTGAAGTTGGGAAGGGCACAAGGTGTTGCGCTTGCTGCTGCGTTGTCTCGGGATATCCCAGTATCTGAATATGCTCCCCGAAAAATCAAGCAATCCATCACCGGGTCCGGAAGTGCAAGCAAAGAGCAAGTCGCCGCTATGGTCGCTCGGACATTGAACATTCCCCTGGCCTCGATGCCAAAGGAGTTAGACGCTTCAGATGGTTTGGCAGCGGCGTTGTGCCACCATTTTCAATTGGCTTCTCCTCGCATGCAAGCCGGGTACAGTGGATGGAAGGCATTCGTGTCTGATCAGTCTGACAGGGTAAAGCGCTAACGAACTATGGTTTGAGGTCTTTTTCCGCGACGCGTTAAACTTTCCTGGATCCTTTTGCAACCTATTCGAACTCGCTCCGTATACCCGGTCGAAGCCTAGCTTCATAACAGTTTACTTGTTTTCATTCAACAGGGGAGGGTCGTCCAACGGGATGACCCTCTTTGTTGTTGGATGTTTTTTTTACCCCACCGCATAAGACCTCAATCGGCCAGTATGGTGTGATCGATAATGCGGCTAATCAGTTCTTTATTCGAAAGCCCATTGGCTTCAGCCTGTCTGGGAATGATGCTGAATTCAGACAACCCAGGAACCGCATTGACTTCAATGATGGAGCAGCGTTTACCTGGCACGAGCATCATGTCCACACGGGCCATGCCGCGGCATCCCATTGCCGTGTAAACATCTATGGCTTGTTCTTGCAGATGCAACCGGTCTTTCGTGCCCAAATCAGCTGGGGTAATCTCTTCGGCTTCTCCGGAGTATTTAGCCTCGTAATCAAAAAAGAGCCGAGAGGTGCGAATTTCTGTGACCGGCAATGCTTCGGGTTTTCCTTGCTGATCGGGAATGATGCCAACGGAAAACTCTCGGCCTTCAAGCATTGATTCAACCAAGACGCCGCGTTCTCCGAAGCGCATGGCATAAGCAATGGCTGCATCGAGGTCACGCTCATGCTCAACGCGATTGATGCCTAAGCTGGAACCGGCTTCATTGGGTTTGACAAAACACGGAAGCCCCAGTTTAGAGACTAGGGATGCAGCATTCCAGGCCTGGCCCGGTTCAATGGTGTCGAATACGGCGACTTGAATCCCGAGATCTTTCAAAAAGGCGTTGGTATGACCTTTGTGAAACGTCCGAGCAACACTTTCCGAATTGCCTGTAGTGTGCGGGACTCCAAGCGCCTCCAATTCGAATTGGAGCTTTCCGTCTTCGCCGGGTGTGCCATGAATCATGATAAACGCACCAGCAAAAGGAGTCGTTCCCGCTTTCAATGCCGCGATATTCATTGGTGCTTTCTCCCCGTCTTTTTCAACCCACCATCCATCGGGGTCAACGTGGATAAGGGTCGCTTCAAAGCGCTCTGAATCGATGTTATGCATCACCAATGCGGCGGATTCCCTTGAAATATGAGCTTCACCAGAATAGCCTCCAGTGAGCACGGCGATGGCGATACGTTCTGACATGCGTCAAAAAAATAGGACATCGCCGAAGCGAAGTCGTGGTTGAAGGTGGAAATTAAGATGAACGGACACCGCTATTCGCAGTTCAATCAGACATTCCATCCACGGCCAATTGTTCACGGAGCACCATCACCCGTTCGATGGCTTCAGCGCGGGTCTCAGCTGTAACTGTTACGTGTCCCATTTTTCGAAACGGTTTGACTTGAGTCTTCCCATAGAGATGCGGATGAACTCCAGGTTGAGTCATGGCCTGCGACAGTCCGCGGTATACCGGTGTTCCCGTCGCGTCTCGACTGCCAACCAAATTGACCATAGCACCAAAAGGGTGCACCGGTGCGGTCGACCCCAATTCCAAGTTTAGTGTAGCACGCAGGTGTTGTTCAAATTGCGAAGTCCGGTTCGCTTCAATGGTATGGTGGCCGCTGTTATGTGTTCTCGGAGCCAATTCATTGACGAGGAGTTGGCCTGTTTGATCCAAAAAAAGTTCAATGGCAAGCAGTCCTTCAAAATTCAAGGCTTCGACGACCCGCAATGCGAGGGATTGCGCTTCTGCCGCCGTATCCGATCTAATGTCGGCCGGAGCAATGAGGTAATCAACCAAGTTGGCTTCTGGATTGAATACCGACTCAACCACAGGGAAGCTAGCCGTTTGACCTGAAGCATTGCGCGCGACAATTACACTCAATTCTTTGTCAATATCGACGGCCTCCTCGAGGACACATGGCGCATCAAAGGCACGGTGGGTAGCGTCTGTGGTAGAGTTTAGGATTTGAACTCCTTTTCCGTCATACCCTCCCCGGCGGAGCTTTTGTACGATCGGAAATCCCTTGTCTCCGGCTTGAGAGGCTGTCTCAACGAGCACGAATGGTGCCGTTGGGATTCCGTGTTCTTCGAAAAACGCTTTTTGTGTCCCTTTGTCCTGTATAACGTCCAAATGATCCGGTTTTGGGACAACGCGCACCCCATGTTGCTCCAAACGACGCAGGCCAGGGACAGATACATGTTCGATTTCTATTGTAACGACATCGAGGTCTTTACCAAAGTCAAACACCGCATCGGCATCGTTCAAATCCCCTTGCACAAAACGGTGGGTCAGATGTCTACAAGGCGCGTCAGCAGAAGGATCCATAACTTCAACACGCACGTCTAAATCGATGGCAGATTGAATCATCATACGGCCCAACTGACCGCCTCCAAGCACGCCGATTTTCAGTGCTGGACCCAATTGAAGTGACTTTTCAGGGGTTGTTTGCATGCCGCAAAGATATTCGCACGATTTTCGCTGCATGAATTTCTTGAACACAGAATTTTTAGGCAACCCACTTTCGGAATGGGGAATCGCTCTGGGATGGGCTTTAGGAGGTCTCATAGTGGGACGGCTGTTTTACAAATGGTTTAGCCACAGAATCAAAGCCGCCGCCAGTAAAACAGCGTCCAAGCTGGATGATCTCATCATCGACCAGGTTGAAGAGCCCATTGCGATGGGAGTGGTCATCTTGGGCTTGTGGTTCGGGTACGGTCATTTGGATTTTGGAACGGGCACAGATGCCTTCATGGGGAAAGTATTTGCCATTGCATTGGCATTTGACATCACCTGGTTG
>JAPKAW010000220.1 GCA_028825055.1 Flavobacteriales bacterium
TTGGACTGGTACTTGGAGGTATGGTGTTGTTCAGTTTTGGTTTGGCGGCATGGGTTGCTCCCGAGGAGGATTTGGAAGCGCAGGTTCTTTCTCACCCTCAGCACAATATGCCGGTTCAAGGCCCCGCTTCCGCCACGGGGCTGAATGAAGCTGCGGAGCCTATTGTGAAGAGTGTGAAAGCTACCGAAGAGGTGGTTCTACCGTGCAGTTGCAACAAGAAAGTCCTGAAGCTGGCCAAGAATCCTTACACGGACCATCGAAGAGCGGCTCGGAATTTACCCAACAGCTTTTTTGTCAAGGACAAGAATGAATTGAATGCGGGTAAGCGCAATGGTAAGTTGGTGGAGGTCCGCGATGCGCGCGGATATCATATCAGTGCGCTTTCTCATAGTTATGCCGTTTTGTTACCCGAGGTGAAAGAGCTACTCGAAGACTTGGGGAATGATTTTGCGGATCTGTTGGAAGGGACTTCCAGCGAGGGTACGCGTATTCGTGTCACAAGCTTGACTCGAACAGTAAAGCAGCAGAATCGATTGGGAAGACGCAATTACAATGCCATTGATGAGGCTTCTACGCACAGTTACGGCGCATCATTTGACATTGCCTTTACGGACCGCCCTGACAATGATGCCGATTGTTCGGCACCCACGCGGGCGATTCAGCAAGTCCTGAGTCAATACCAAAAAGCGAAACGCATCTTGGTGATTCCGGAGAAAGACTGCATGCACGTGACCTTACGGCCCTGAGTGATTTCACCCCACTGACCTCATGCGATCGAGGTTGAATGAGGTCCATAAAAAAAGCCCGGAACGCTATGTTCCGGGCTTTTTTATTCCACTCGTGTCGAAGCGTCAGAGGTGAATCACCTCTCCGTAGGCAGCGGCTGCAGCTTCCATAACGGCTTCACTCAAAGTCGGGTGCGGGTGGATGGTTTTGATGAGCTCGTGTCCAGTCGTCTCCAACTTTCGCAAGACAACCAATTCGGCAACCATTTCCGTCACATTGGCTCCGATCATGTGGCCTCCGAGCAATTCGCCGTATTTCGCATCGAAGATGAGCTTTACAAAGCCGTCCTTATGTCCTGAGGCGCTTGCTTTACCCGAAGCCGAAAACGGAAACTTTCCGATTTTAATCTCGTGTCCAGCATCTTTGGCTTGTGCTTCCGTCATGCCGACACTAGCGACTTCTGGGAAGCAATAGGTACAGCCAGGGATGTTGCCATAATCGATAGGTTCAGGACGCTGTCCAGCGATTTTTTCGACACATGTAATGCCTTCAGCAGAAGCGACGTGCGCCAATGCCGGTCCAGGAACACAATCGCCAATCGCATAGTAACCGGGAATGTTGGTGGCGTAATACGGGTCAACGACCAATTTGCCCTGGTCCACAACAATGCCGACGTCTTCTAGGCCAATGTTTTCAATGTTGGCCACCACTCCTGCAGCACTCAAAACAACGTCACAAGCGATGGTCTCTTCTCCTTTCTTTGTTTTGATGCGCACCGTATTCTCTTTCGAACCGGTTTCTACGCCTAAAACTTCAGAAGAGGTCATCACCTTAATGCCTGCTTTTTTGAAGCTTTTCTCAAGCTGCTTGCTCACGTCGGCATCCTCTACAGGAACAATGCGGTCTTGGTATTCAACGACGGTGACTTCTGTTCCAATCGCATTGTAGAAGTATGCAAATTCAACCCCAATGGCGCCAGAGCCCACAACGACCAAGCGCTTTGGTTGCGTTTTCAAAGTCATGGCTTCACGGTAGCCTACGATGTTCTTCCCGTCCTGAGGAAGCGAAGGCAGGTGACGACTTCGCGCTCCGGTCGCAATGATGATGTGGTCTCCAGCAACGGTTTGCTTGGTGCCGTCTGTTGCAGTGACTTCGATCTTTTTGCCAGCAAGCAATCGACCGTCACCCATGATCACGTCGATTTTGTTCTTTTTCATCAAAAACTGCACGCCTTTTGACATGCCGTCGGCCACTCCGCGGCTGCGATTGACCATTCCAGTGAAGTCCGCTTTTGGAGCATTCACTTGGATGCCATAGTCTTCAGCATGGTTGATGTATTCAAAAACATTGGCGCTTTTGAGCAGGGCTTTGGTGGGAATGCACCCCCAGTTTAGGCAAATACCGCCTAAAGCTTCCCGTTCAATTACAGCTGTTTTTAACCCCAGTTGGCTAGCGCGAATAGCGGTTACGTAGCCTCCTGGGCCACTTCCAAGTACAATAACGTCGTATTTCATCTTACTTCAAATGTCAAAAAAATAGGAGGTGCTCAAAGCACCCGAGAATTTGAATACCTGGGGCGAAGTTACGCATCACTCCGGAGTGAAAAGCGGATTTTTATTGTGGGAAAAGGTCGTCCTTCTCTGCGCTACCTTTGGGCCTTTGATTTCAAGATCCATTCCGCTTCATTGCCATGCTAACCCATGTCGAAGCGATTATTAAGACTGAATCCGATGCTGAACATCGTATTATTTGGGCCTCCGGGTGCAGGAAAGGGAACGCAGAGTTCATTTTTAGTTGAATCCTATGGGTTGGTGCATCTGAGTACCGGGGATATTTTCAGGGCCAACATAAAGGGTGGAACCGCGTTGGGTAAAATGGCGCAATCCTTTATGGATCAAGGTCAATTGGTCCCCGATGACGTAACGATTCGTATGCTTGAGTCAGAAGTCAATGAGCATTCCGATTCTGGCGGCTTCATCTTTGATGGATTTCCACGCACAACGGCTCAGGCTGAGGCCTTGGATGTGTTTTTGAATGAACGTGGGACGCCGATTTCATGCATGCTTTCATTGGATGTTGAAGAAGAGGAATTAAAGGCTCGACTATTGAATCGTGCGAAGACGAGTGGACGACCTGATGACGCAAACCCTGCTGTCATCCAAAAGCGCATTGAAGTTTACAACGCAGAAACAGCGCCTGTAGCGAGTCATTATGCGACCCAAGGAAAATTCACAGGTGTGGATGGAATGGGTTCCGTTGAAGAAATTACAGATCGGTTGCGCATGGCCATTCCGGCCTGATTGAAATCCTCTTTCCATGGCCAGTGAAAATTTTGTTGACTACGTAAAGATCTGCTGTCGTTCCGGAAAAGGAGGCGCAGGCTCTGCTCATTTTATGCGAAACCGGGTGACGGCAAAGGGAGGGCCCGATGGCGGAGATGGCGGGAGAGGCGGTCACGTTATTGCTCGTGGTAACAGCCAGTTTTGGACGCTGCTTCACTTGAAATACAGCCGCCACGTTTTTGCTAAACCGGGAGAACCCGGTCGAGGTCAGCACAAACATGGTGCCGATGGCGAAGACCGCTATATCGATGTGCCGCTGGGAACCCTCATTAAGGATGCCGATAGCGAAGAGGTGCTTGTTGAAATTATAGAAGATGGCCAAGAGGTCATCATCACGCCGGGTGGTCGAGGAGGATTGGGAAATGATCACTTTAAGAGCCCAACCCGACAAACTCCGCGTTTTGCCCAGCCAGGAGAGGATGCTGTGGAGGAATGGAAAATTCTTGAGTTGAAACTTTTGGCTGATGTGGGCTTAGTGGGCTTTCCAAATGCCGGGAAATCCACGCTACTCTCAGTCATCAGCGCTGCGAAACCTGAAATTGCAGATT
>JAPKAW010000221.1 GCA_028825055.1 Flavobacteriales bacterium
GCAAAGGAAGGACATTGACTGTCCTCCGATTGCAAAGAAAAAGCATCCGGAGATACCGTAGAGGGTCCGTTAAAGACTTTACTTCAGGGTGCAATGTGAATGACACGGCTTTGGTAAGCCTCCAGCATGATCTTGGTCATATCGTCAAGATTCAATTCCGGTTTCCAGCCCCAATCCGAATTGGCAGCATGGTCGTCTATGGATTCTGGCCAAGTCTCTGCAATGGCCTGACGATGGTCAGGTTCATAGGTCAGGTCGAATTCAGGGATTAATTGCCGAATACTCTCTCCAACTTCTGCAGGAGTGAAACTCATTGCATGTAAATTATACGAGGTCCGAATTCGAATATTCTCCTTAGGTGCGGCCATCAATTCCAAGGTTCCACGGACGGCATCATCCATGTACATCATGGGCAACGCTTGGTCGGCTTTCAAGAAGCAGGTATAGGGCTTTCGTGATGCGGCAAACTCATAAATTTCCACCGCATAATCCGTGGTGCCTCCTCCCGGGACTGAGCGATGACCGATGAGACCAGGATATCTTACGCTTCGGACATCAACACCATACTTTTCATGGTAGTAGCGACACCAGTATTCACCAGCTTGCTTTGAAATGCCGTATACCGTTGTCGGGTCTAGAACGGCGTCTTGAGAGACGTTCGTTTTGGGAGTGGATGGTCCGAATACTGCGATCGAACTGGGCCAGAAAACCCGCTGAATCCACCCTTCTTTAGCAGCTTCAAGGACGTTAAGCAGTGATTGCATGTTCAAATCCCAAGCGGCTAAGGGCCTTTTCTCTCCCGTTGCACTCAACATTGCTGCAAGGTGATAAACTTCGTCATACCGGCCCTCTTCCAAGACTTTGTGCATGGCGGCTTCGTCGGTAGCATCGAGATGAAGAAAAGTGCTTTTTAATATTTGCTCGTTTTCAGGAACGCGGATGTCCGCTACGTGAACGGAATTAACTCCGTGCTGTGATTGCAGGGCGAGCACCAATTCGATACCCAATTGCCCTGCGGCTCCGATGACCAGTTTCTTTGACATTAATACGAAAGTAATGAACTGCTGATGCGATTCTAACTTTTGAGGCACTCTTACCTGCTATTTTTGTTTTGTGAAAGAGATTCAACCCTTGTTGCAGCTGGATTCAGCAGCTTTTGATTATGACTTGCCTGAAACGGCCATAGCCTTGCACCCTTTGGAGCCTCGGTCACGTGCACGTTTGCTACATGTGTCGGAATCAGAGATTACATCTGCCGGAACATTTGAGGACCTTCCAGCGCTTCTTCCAGAAGGATTTCAATTGTGGGTAAACGATACGCGAGTAATCAGGGCTCGATTGATTCTATCAAAGCCTACAGGAGGGCGACTGGAGCTGTTTCTTTTGGAGCCGGTTGGTATGACGATGGAACAAGCGTTGGGCTCCACAGACCCCTTAATTTGGCGTTGTCTGGTGCGCGGAGCGAAACGATGGCGAGATGGAAGCGCGTCGCTGCAAGGAGAAGGAAAACATGCGAAATGGAACGTTCAAGCTCAATTGCATGAAATCGAGGAGGGAACACGTCAAGTGCGCTTTGAATGGAAAGAGGAAGGAAGCGAGACTACCTGGGGAGAGCTCTTGGAAAGGTTAGGGAATACTCCCTTGCCGCCATACATGCGTCGCAAGGATGAGATTCAAGATGCACAGGATTATCAAACGGTCTATGCGGAAGTTCCGGGTTCGGTAGCGGCTCCGACGGCTGGACTTCATTACGACGAACCTTTGTTAGCGAAGCTTCGCGAATCGGGGACGCTGCATTCCGTCACGTTGCATGTCGGGGCAGGAACGTTTAAGCCACTGACGACCGGTGTGGTTGTCGACCATGTGATGCATGGAGAGTACTGTGTGGTTTCGTTTGAATCACTCGCGAATTTGGCCAAAGAGGGTGTGCATCGCGTGGTGACAGGAACGACGACACTTCGCACATTGGAGAGCTTGTATTGGCTGGCTTTAAAGTGGAAAAAGAATGGCCAGCAACCCGAGGGGCTGGATCAATGGGAGTGGGCAAATGAGTTGCAGTCGATTGACGAGGCATTGAATTGGGACATGGCCAAAGCAATGAGTTGGGCAATGGACCAATTGCAAGGTCAAGATTGGGCGTTTCATACGTCCATCATGATGGTCCCAACCTACCGCATTCGATCGTGTCAAGCCTTGGTGACAAATTTCCACCTACCAAAGAGCACGTTGTTGTGCTTGGTGGCGGCAGCCGTTGGTGAACGTTGGAGGGAAGCATACCAAATGGCGTTGCAGGATGGATTTCGGTTCTTGAGTTATGGAGATGGAAGTTATCTGGAGATAGAAAACAAAAAGGCCCGCTAATGCGGGCCTTTTCATTCGGGACGAACGTTCAGTTAGTTCGATCCGCGATTGTCTTCAAGTTTTGCAGCCTCAAGCATTGCATTCGAAATACGCAATGTCGCTGCACCCCGTGCACGTGCCAAAGCACTAGACTGTTCTGAAAGAAAGTCTGTTTTATCAGCCGCTTCTCGAATAGAAGAGGGAGCGACGACCCAGACGCCATTGGCTCCAATGATTGGTTGTGACATGTTCCCAACTGCAATCGCGAACGCTGTACCCACGACCTCAGGCTCTGGAAGAGCTCCAGCACCCTTCAGTGTTGGAAATTTCAAAGCCAAATCTGATGCCGTGAGGACCTTTCCTCCAATAGCTGCTGCCACTTCTTCCATGGTTCCGGTGGACATGAGGTCAACGTAAAGATCCGCTTTGGCTTCGCGGATAGCTCCGGTACGCATACGGTCTTCAACATGGTCGAATGCCGGGATGCCATTCTTAGACACTTGATCAAGGAAGGCAACAACATACGTGTCATCAATCAAAATAGGGTTGGAGACTTCTCCTTCTACTGCGTTGAATGACCAAGACACCAGTTCACGAGCACTACGCAATCCAGAAACCGAATTGGCCTGACGGCGAATGTCCTTAGCAATGTTCGTAGGATATCCGGCGTCTCCAGCAGACTCCATGAAGGACTCCTTGTCGCTAGAGCTAATGGCAAACTCACTTGCAGCACTGTACGCGGAACGCGAAGTTTCAGATGACGGCTCCAATGGGCGCTCAATCATAGCCACGGAAACACGGCTCTTAGAAGCGGTATGTTCCATGACCTCGATGAGGTGAACTCCATACTGTGTTTTGACGGCTCCGATTTTACCAGGCTTATTTTCAAAACAAAAATCCTCAAATGGCTTTGTCATGCGGCCGCGCGTGAAGAAATCATAGAAGCCTCCAGTCGCCATCGACCCAGGGTCGCTGCTATATTCGGTAACCAAATTTTCAAACTTGGCACCGCGACGGATCGCCCGCTTCAAGCTATCAGCACGTGCCATAAGGGCATCCATTTCAGAAGCGTCAGAGGCGTTTGTAGCCTGCAACAAGATGTGACGACAAGAAACGCTGTCCGGTTCGCTGCTGAATGACATCACACGCGCCAAACGGTACGATTGACTCTTGAGGTATGGGCCAACCAAATCACCTTCCTTCGAATCAAAGAAGGCTGCTTCATTGACATCCGTTTCAACATCGCTGAATTTTAGCGACATCGATT
>JAPKAW010000222.1 GCA_028825055.1 Flavobacteriales bacterium
CCAGGGTGTACCGATGAAACCGCTTGTAACTATAGTGACTCCGCGACGGATGAGGACGGCTCGTGTGCTTATCCGAATGAGCTTTTGAATTGCGATGGTTCTTGTGTTAATGACGAAAACAACAACAACATTTGCGATGAATTTGAAGTCTTCGGTTGCATGGCAGAAACAGCCGACAACTATGACCCCGAGGCCTTGACGGACAATGGTAGCTGCGTTTGGCTTGATGGATTGGTCCAAGGCTTGGAATACGAAGTGTTCGCAGAAGGGGGCATTGACGGCATGACGACCTACCGGGTCTATGCGGTGTTTGCTTCGGATGACATCGAAGTCACGGCGATCTATGGCACGGAGGCCTCGCCTTGGCAAATCATTCCATCGACGTCCTTCTATCAGGATGCCGCTGGTGGTCCGACATCGGCGGTCATCAACCCGCTATTTTTCCCTGCATTCCCTTCGTTGGAATTCGATTCATGGGTGACTCTCGGAGCTGCTCCTGGTGTGGAAGACGGAAGTGGGAGTGTTGGAATGGATGCTTTCTTTACAGCCTTTGAAGAAGGAAATTCGCTGGATGTCAACACGTTCCTGGGGGGGTCATTGTACCTGATTCCGGGTTCATCAGAGCAAGCAGTACCCGTTGACGGCAAGGTGTTGGTGGCTCAGATTACAACGGATGGTACGACCGACATATTGGTCAATATTCAAATCCGGGATGCCGCCGATGAGTCGGTGGAGATTACTGGATTGCCCTTGACATTTCCAATGACGGAGACGGCGGGATTGGGTTGTACCGATGAATCCGCCTCCAATTATGATCCAGCAGCGACTTTGGATGACGGCACGTGTGATTACCCCGAACCGAGTTACACCGGCTTGTCCTATGAGTTGATCTCAGAAAACTTGCCGGAAGCAGGGATGCGCACTTTCCGAGTGTATGCCAATTTTGACAATCCCCAGGATCAAATGACAGCGGTCTTTGCTCAAGCAGGAAACGCCATTGACATTAGCTCTTCGTCTTCCTTCTACCAGAATGCAGTGGGTGGTACGTTTGCGAATGAAATCAATCCAGCTGCAGTATTGATTGATCCAGATGTAGCCTATGACAGTTGGATGACCATCGGTGGCGAAGACAACTCGGTGAATATATCCACTGTGGGCACAGACGATGCCGCACAAGTGTTCGCTAATGGAGGGGGGTTCCAAGTCGACAATGATCTCGGTGCAAGTTGGTTCGTGTTGCCGGATTTGGAGCCGGCTGCTTTCCCGGATGAAAATGGTCAAGTCTTGCTTGCTCAATTGACAACAACGGGTGAAGTGACCTTCCAGGTCAGTATCCAATACCGGGCGCAAAATGGGGACAACCCTCAGGTTTTAGATCAGTTGTTGGTCTTCCCTAATTTGAACTTCGGATGCACAGATTCAGCAGCATGCAATTACGATGAGGAAGCGGAAGCCGAATCAGGAGAATGCACCTATGCCGAGGATTACTTGGATTGTGAGGGAGCATGTATGAATGATGCGGACAGCGACGGTGTGTGTGATGAGCTGGAAACCCCTGGATGTACAAACGAAGATGCCGACAACTTTGATGCATCGGCTACGGATGATGACGGTTCATGTCAATTCTTAGGTTGTACGGATGAGGCGGCTTGCAATTATGATGCAACGGCCAATACAAACGACGGTTCCTGCGATTTCCCAGTGCAGTATTACGATTGCAATGGAAACTGCATAAGTGATAGCGACAGCGATGGAATTTGCAATGAATTGGAGCTTCCCGGTTGTACAGATGAGGACGCACCGAATTTCAATGCCGATGCCACAGACGATGATGGCACGTGTGAGTATCCAGGGTGTACCAATCCAAATGCTGAGAATTATGACCCTTCGGCCAATGTGGATGACGGATCCTGTATTGCGGGCGGGTGTCTGTACCCCAATGCATCCAACTATGATGCAGGTGCTTCATTTGAAGATGGAAGCTGTACGTTCTCAGGTTGTACCGATGAAATGGCTAGTAATTACTGTCCTTTGGCCTTGGTTGATGATGAGTCATGTGTCTTTGACGTAACGGGCTGTACTTATGAAGAAGCTCCGAACTACAATGCGGATGCAACCATGGACGATGGTTCATGCGAAATGCCAAGTGGTGAGTCCGACTGTCCATTTGACACCGATGGAAATGGGCTGGTTGGCTCAGCAGACTTGTTGGAATTCTTAGCTGCCTACAGCTATCCTTGCGAATAATCCAAGCAGATCACTGTGTTATGAAAAGCACTGACCTTCGCTGGTCAGTGCTTTTTTGTTGAAGGGCGTCATCGACACAAGCCCTGTCACAGTATTATTGTGAAAAATGACCTTATGAATTCGAAAGCCTCCCCGTCCAAGTCACTTTCTTTTTGGCAAATCTGGAACATGAGCTTTGGGTTCTTGGGAATTCAGTTCGGTTTTGCATTGCAAGGAGGGAATATGTCACGGATTTTTCAAACTTTGGGGGCCAGTCCTGAGGATCTGCCTGGGTTGTGGATTGCTGCCCCGCTAACGGGCCTAGTGGTTCAGCCAATCATCGGGTATTTGAGTGATCGCACATGGAGTCCACGCTGGGGCAGGAGACGTCCATTTTTTATGATCGGCGCTGTATTGAGTTCCATTGCGCTATTTTTCATGCCATATAGTTCCACGCTTTGGATGGCGGCAGGATTTTTATGGATTCTCGATGCTTCGATCAATATTAGCATGGAGCCGTTTCGTGCGCTGGTAGCCGATAAGTTACCTGAGCATCAGCGTTCGTATGGTTTTGTCATGCAAACGCTGATCATCGGTATTGGTACATGGGTGGCATCGAACTTGCCTTGGTTTGTTACAAAGCTGGGCGTGCGAAACGAGGCTGCTGCTGGAGAGATTCCCGATTCTGTGTTTTATTCATTTGCCATAGGAGCGGCGGTATTCCTGATTTCCATTGCGGTCACTGTTTTTACCACAACGGAAGAGCCTCCAGAAGATTTGGAAGCTTTCAAGGCGGAAAAAGATTCTTCGGCTGGATTTGCGCGAGCTGTGAGCGATATCATCCAGGCCATTGTGTCCATGCCCCCTGTAATGAGGCAATTGGGCGTGGTACAGTTTTTTAGTTGGTTTGCATTTTTCACGATGTGGTCATTTGCGACTCCAGCACTCACAGAGCATGTGTTTCAGGCGTCAGACCCAGCGAGTGCGGCTTACAATGAAGCGGCAAACTCAGTTTCCAGCGCCATGGGGATTTATGGATTGAGCTCGATGGCGTTTGCTTTGGTACTTGTTTTCTATACAAGAAAATATCCGATCAATCGACGATGGATTCACGCGTTGGCCCTGGTGCTAGGGGGTGTCGGATTTTTCTCAATGCTGTCCTTAAGTCCCGATTCAAGTGATGGATTAAAGTGGAGTTTTGCTCTCATTGGAATCGCCTGGGGCAGTATGCTTTCGATGCCTTATGCGATGTTGTCGAGCTCAATTCCAATGAAGCAAATGGGGATTTATATGGGGATTTTCAACATGTTTATCGTCATCCCGCAAGTCATAGCGGCCTTGGGAGGAATTAATTTCATCAATGAT
>JAPKAW010000223.1 GCA_028825055.1 Flavobacteriales bacterium
TCACCATCCAACAACTGGATTTGATACCATCCTTCTGTCCAGCTCGAAACATTGAACAACGGCGCAGAGCCGCCTGACCACAAGCCCCGATGCACTTCACGACCGGCGGCATCGCGAACGGAGATGGCCCACGGCTGACCCGTCAAGTCGATGTCCAGGTAAACGGACTCATTGGCCGGCTGGGGATAAACTAGCGACGCCTCCAACCCGATTTCATCCACTCCCACTGAACAGGTGTGCACCGTCAAAATCATCGCATCTGCAAATTCACATCCGCTAGCTGCAGTGGCATTCAAAATGATGCTGTAGGTCCCCGGAGCATAGTCCCCCGCCTCGATGTAGTAGAATTGATTGCTGGATCCATCCTGCCATTCGTAGGTGAGACCGGTGGGTCCGTAGAGCAACAACGGCTCATCTTCACAAATGATGGTATCGTTGCCAATGGTGAAGTCACCAAAACCAGCATCCGTCACAAAGGCCGTCAAGGGATTGGTGCAACCGTTCAAATCTGTAACCACCAATTGGTAGGTTCCTGCCACAACGCCTTCAAGATCTTCCTCTTCTGATGTGAATTCTGCGGGACCCGTCCATGCGAAGGTGTAGCCCCCATTGGCACCGGACACTTCCACTTCTACCGCACCATCGGCTGAAGTCTCACATGAAGCCTGCGTTACTTCCGAAGACATACTCCAGGAAGATGGCGCAATAATATTGCGCTCCAACGTAAAGGCATTGCCACAGGTGGTGAGTATTTCAGCGGTATAGGTTCCGGGTGAAAGGTTCTGGATCCACGCCTGATTGGTTTCAACGCCATCAGGTCCAGTCCACGTGCAATCAAAGTCTGTACCGCCGTTGTTGACATACGCCAACAACAATCCATTGGGTTCGGAATCTTTACTTAACGGACACGTGACATTGCGCTGTTGGACATCGGCTGAGCCCTCATAGGTTTCGGATGTAAACAAGGTCATTTCTGCCACACCTTGCTGACCAGCCCAACCATCCAATTGAATGAGGTAGGTCGCTCCAACTTCCAAGCAACTGGAATAGAGGCTGGAGGCATAACCCGCACAGGCATCGTCATTGGACCCGACCAGTTCATAGGTGGTAAAATCCCCGCAATCGTCAACACGGTACATCGCCAATTGAGTGTCAAACGTGGTGCTATCTGAGCAGGCCATCACGGTCACTGGATCGGAAACGAGCGGTGTATAACTGAGCCAAGCCGAAACGGAAACATCGCCATCGCTGCCACACCAAGCTCCTGGCAGATTGCAGCTACCGTTGGGAGCCGCCGGAGGGCTGACTTCGCCGAACTGTACAGTGAGCCCTGTATTGGACACCATCACGGTCTCACCATCCAATACAATCTCCGCAGCATCACACGGCACATCATGGGGAGCAAATAAGCTTTCGCCAGCAACAAATGACCAAGTATTGCCCGCGCCGGTTCCGCCAAAGGCACCTGAAAGCGTTCCATCCATGTAGAGCTCGAAAGTTGTCCCACCATCTCCATAGCTGTCGACATGGATCAATTCCAACGCCGTTCCATCCAAGACGCAAAATGGTCCTTCTACATACTGAGTAGTGTTGCCATAAGCTGTTCCGCCAGAACCCATGTTGCCCGCTCCATCACAGCCAACGTCTTCCGAGTTTCCTCCACTCGCAATGAATTCGAGCGATCCACAACCTGACCCTGCAGGTGCCATTTCCCAGTACATCTCGTAGCCCCAGCCGTCGGTTCCAATGGTTAATTCCAAATCGACTTCACCGCTCTCACATTGAGACCAAACGACTGTTGATACGGTCGTTATCGCCATAAACACTCCGGTTAGAAGCCCTTGTATAAATGCGCGCGAAAAGCTTTTTTGCAAATTTTTCATGCCTGAAAGGTAATCGAATTGATTCCCCTCTCCTCATCTTGTACTTTTGTACGCTCAGCCCATGATCTGCCTCCTCTCTCCAGCCAAAACTATCGACTTCGCGAACGCACGCGATGTCAGCCCGACATCGCAGCCCGAGTTCCTTAGCGATGCTACTTACCTGGCTGATAAGCTACGCAAACACTCGGCAAAGCACTTGGCGACATTGATGGCATTGAACCCTGATCTCGCTGCCCAAACCAAGGAACGGGCAGAGGCATGGGATGCTGCGGCGCATGAGGACGGAGGCAAGCCCGCCGCGATGGCCTTTCAAGGAGCGGTATACCGTGGTCTAGATGCCGCATCACTTTCCTCAGATGATTTGACTTTCGCGCAAGGTCATGTGCGCATCATTAGTGGACTGTACGGTATTTTGCGGCCTTTGGACCGCATGCAGCCTTACCGTTTGGAAATGGGTTTGAAATGGCCCATCACCGCGAAGAAAAAGAATCTTTATCACTACTGGGAAGACCGGTTGGCTGATCATATTGTTGATGCCGCCAACGGGTGTTTGATCAACCTCGCCAGCAACGAATACAGCAAAGCCATTTTGCGCAAAGACAGCCCGGTCCGTGTGATTACCCCCCAGTTCAAGGACGATGTCAACGGTCAATTCAAATCGCTGATGACCTATGCCAAAGAAGCGAGGGGTCTCATGGCGCGATATCTGATTCAACAACGCATTGAAAACCCGATAGACCTCAAGAAATTCACCGGCATGGGTTACGCGTTCAATGCGGATCTATCTGCAGAAAACAACTGGGTCTTCACTCGAAAAAAAACAACTCAATCCTCATGATTTCTTTCAATTTTAAACCTGTAGCATTGTGCGCAGGCATCGCTTTTTCGCTTTTATCAACCAGCTCAACGCATGTGTGGGCACAATCCAACTCCACTTCCATGGAATCCATTAGTTACGCCTTAGGCGTCTTGTTCTCTACCAACCTTATGCAGGAAGGTCTTACTGAAATTGATGCAGCTCAACTCGCTGCCGGTTTTGAAAATCAGATGAACGGTTCAGCCACCATGACCTCTGAGCAGGCCAACGAGATGGTCGGTGAATTCATGACGAAAAAGAAGGAGGTCTCCTCAGCGGGTTACCGCAACGAGTGTCTCGAGTTCTTGGCCACCAACGCCAAGAAAGACGGCATCCAAGTGACTGAATCCGGACTGCAATACACGCATGAAACAGAAGGATCAGGTGACGCACCGACTGCTGCCTCTACAGTGACTGTTCACTACCGCGGAACATTGATCGACGGAACCGAATTCGACTCATCATTCAAACGAGGAGAGCCAATTTCTTTTCCACTCGGAAACGTAATACCAGGATGGACTGAAGGCCTTCAATTGATGAAGCCAGGAGGAAAAACAACGTTCTACATTCCACAAGAATTGGCGTACGGAGCGAATCCAAACCCCAACGGACCAATCCCTCCATTTGCAGCACTTGTCTTTGATGTGGAGTTGATTTCTGTGGACTAATCCGCAGACAGCAACCCGCTGATAAAGGCCTGCTTCGATCCGAAAGGATGAAGCAGGCCTTTTCTTTTGGTCTCCCCTAACCGACTTCTGCCAAGTCCTCCTTAGTTTGCATCCTATGAATGCTTTGATTACCAATGACGCGGTTGTTCTGGGTCTGCTCCTGGCCACTTTGGCCCT
>JAPKAW010000018.1 GCA_028825055.1 Flavobacteriales bacterium
CGTCTTCGTACGATCCACTCTACAGTCAGCATGGCAATTAGGCACCATAAGATCCATTCCCAAGCAATGAGGGGGTCCAGTTGAATTTGTTCATGCAGAATTACAGAAGGCATCCCGGTCACCTGCAAAGCGGCGATTAGACGCTCTGTTGTCATACTGTCAAGCGTACCGCAGAAAGAACCGCCTGTGCGCTCTGAAAGCCTCAGCAATAGGGCGTGATCGGCTGGTTTGCTATTGAGTTCCGCTTGCATCCCTCGGACGACACATGACCCAGACTGTTGAAACAGTTCGCGGTCCAATTGGCAAGAAGCGATCCAGGTGTAGCTCCCCTCTTGCAAACGACCAGCATCAAGCGCATAGCGTTGATTGCGCTCACTGAATGCCATCGGATATGTAGCGCCATCCTCGGATTTTAATTCCAGTGTGATTGTGGCTCCTTGAGCGGGCTCCAGGGATGCATCGTACACCTCGGCAGTTAATTCAAACCTCTGATCGACTTCAATGGATTTCGGTGCAGCCACAGTAAGCCGATCTTTTGTGCTCTCGGATCCCAAAAATTGAATGTGCCTTTGGATTAGCGCATTGAACTGTTCATGGGATTCGTTTTGTAAATAATTGCGCATGCGCCAATTCCAAAAGCCTTGTCCAATGGTGACGGCCATCCGACGGTCATTCGACGGGGCACGAACGGACCAGCACGATTGGTTGGTTTCTAAGTTGCCCAGTTGGCGATAAAATAAAGGGTTCCAAGCCGGTGACCATTGGATATTTCCAAAGGGACCTTGCATAGGAGGCCACTGCTGACAAGCTGCTTCGAGTTCTTTGGAAATTTGAAAGAGTCCGAAATTAGGGTTGGCCCGTATCCGGTGTGTTTCTGACAGCCCAGTTGTGTTCTCCAGACGAATTCCCCACTCCGCAATGGACGAAAGAGCTGACTGGGAGGCATCATCGCTGAGAATCCACCAGCATGGCTTCTGATTCATTTGAATCAACCTCGGCCAGCTCATTGCGCCAAAAGATTGTCCCAGGATATTGTGAGCGATGAGTACATCGGCCTGTTCAATGGCTTCCAATAAAGAGCTGGCATCCTTCAGGTTGGATGTATGTAACACCTCTACTTCAGTTTGGTCTTGTTCTTGGAGGGCTAAAATGATGGCGCTGACATCGGGGTGTGGGGCATCGGAGACAATCAATACTTGGCGTTTGCTTTCCAAGACTTCCACATAAAACGAAGAGCGGTTATTGAGACTGTTGGCTTCGTTTGAAGCAACATTACAGCGAACCTCGTAGCGTTGCAACCCCAAGCCATCGGTAGGCAACATGAACTCAAAATGTTCAGAGGCTTTGTTCGAGGATGGTGTCCAGGACAGAGAAGCTAAGCTCTTCTGTCCAGAATACACTTCAACGGTAGTCAATTCATCGGCCAACCCTTGTGATTGTATCACCACTTCAACGGGAAATGCATTGCCCAGATACGCCACTCGGTTGTGATCTACTCGGTCAATCCAACGGTCTCTTACTACAGTTGTGTCTCCTAGACCTACGGTATAAAGTGGAGTGTTTGGCCAGTGGGAACTATACTCTGGTTGAGCTCCGCGATTGATCAATCCATCAGTGGCTAAGATCAATCCTGCCATGTTGCGGTTTTCAAAACGTGCCTCCAGTTCTTTGATGGCCACATCCAAATTGGTTTGACCCCCGCGCCACTGCGCCGTGGGCCAAGAATTGAGTTCACGGGCATTCAATCCATTTGAAAATCCAAACGTTTCCAAATTGATCCCAATATCGCTGAGTGATTCAGCCAATTCCAGAGGCCATGTTCGCAATGTCTCCAATACAATCGTGGAATCGGAGGTTCTTGCAATGGAGGCGCTTTCGTCAATGAGTAGAATTGCCAGCGGCTCTTCACGATCCAAATGGATGTTCCGAATTAACGGTTCTAGAAGCAAAAAGGCCAGCGTGGTAAGCAAGGTTGTTCGGAGCAGAGCGAGTGCGATTCGACCTCCAATGGCCATTCCGCCACCTGTGGTAGTCTTTGCCGTTCCTGAATTGCGCCCATACATCCACCACGCAGCAAGGGTGGGGAGCCCAAATACAAGCGCCCATTGCCAAGCCGAGGCGTCGACAATCCATTGGCTTGGAGCAATGAAGGCAAGAACGGGAGAAGAGATGAGTGAGGGAAGCAAGGCGGTGGGTCAGGCTGTGATCATGCCACCATCGATACAAATGGTTTGCCCGGTGATGTACGAACTCATATCGCTCGCTAAGAAGGTGCACAATTGGGCGACATCTTGTGGTTGTCCACCGCGTTTTAGAGGAATCGCATCGCGCCATCCTTGGACCGTTGTCTCATCGAGAGCAGCGGTCATTTCGGTTTCAATGAAGCCGGGCGCGACAGCGTTGCAACGGATGTTTCGTGAGCCCAATTCCAATGCTACGGATTTGGTGAATCCAAGAATACCAGCCTTCGAAGCGGCATAGTTCGCTTGTCCAGCATTGCCTTGAACACCAACGACTGAACTGACGTTGATGATGCTTCCGGCGCGGGCTTTGAGCATGGTGCGCAAAACCGCTTTGGTTAATGCGAAGCAAGACTTGAGATTGACATCAATGACGCGGTCCCATTGGTCTTCTGACATCCGCATCAGCAGGGTGTCTTCTGTGATACCCGCATTATTGACAACCACATCGACCGTTCCGAATGCTTCGACAACAGCAGCTACAAGTTGCTCGGCTTCGTCCATTTTTGAGGCATCGGACTGAAATCCCTTCGCCGTTCCTCCTCCTGCGGTAAGCTCCGTTTCAAGAGCCTGAGCCTTTTCGACCGAAGAGCGGTAAGTAAAAACGACGGTGGCGCCCTGATGAATGAACTCTTGAGCAATGGCTTTGCCGATCCCTCTTGAGGCACCGGTGATAATGGCTACTTTTCCTTTCAATAACATGGTTTGCTGTGTATTTCGTTGGGTGCTGACGTGTTATAACAAATCCGCTGCTTCAGCGATTAATTCTGCTACGTCCTTGACAATTATTTCGCCTTCTTTGTTGGCGTGTTTCACACCATCGGTCATCATGGTATTGCAAAAAGGGCACCCTGTTGCAACAATTTCCGCCTTGGATTCGATGACGTCTTCGGTTCGGGCATGGTTGACCTCAGAGGTTCCTTTTTCCGCCTCTTTGAACATCTGAGCACCGCCTGCGCCGCAGCACAAACCGTTTTGCTTGCAACGGCGCATTTCAATCAATTCCGCATCCAAGGAAGCGATTACTTCACGGGGAGCGAGGTATTCTCCGTTTCCTCTTCCTAGATAGCAAGGATCGTGGAAGGTGATTTTCTTTCCTTTGAAAACACCTCCATCTGCCATGCGTAATTTCCCTTGTTCAATGAGCTCTCGTATGAACTGCGTATGGTGTTGTACTTCGTAGTTACCTCCCAATTCAGGGTACTCATTCTTCAATACATTGAAGCAGTGTGGACATCCGGTGATGATGCGGTTGATTCCATATCCGTTGAGTATGGCGATGTTCTGAGCGGCTTGCATCTGGTACAAGAATTCGTTCCCAGCGCGTTTGGCCGGATCACCGGAGCAACTCTCTTCTTGGCCCAATACCGCAAATGAGGTGCCTGCAGCGTTCAATATTTTGGCAATGGCCTTAGTGATGCGCTTAGCGCGGTCGTCAAAACTACCGGCGCAACCAACCCAGAAAAGCACCTCAGGTGTATTTCCGTTGGCGGTCATTTCGGCCATGGTGGGAATGTGGAATGAAGTCATCTTCGGTTCGTCTGTTTCAAACATCTTGCGTCCAGTCTCCGCGACTTTCAGCAGGAAAGGCCCAAGGGGCTCCGTTGTTTTCGATGTTGTTGAACATGGAGGTAATTGATTCGGGGGACTTGCTGTCCTCCATGATCAAACTCCGGCGCATGTCCAAAATGATGCCCATGGGACTGATGTTGATGGGGCAGGCTTGGACACAGGCCTGGCAACTTGTGCAGGCCCAAAGTTCTTCTTCGGTAATGTAGTGACCGAGCAGCGACTTGCCATCGGATTCCCATTGGCCTCCATTGGCGTCACGTGCCTTGCCAATCTCTTCGATGCGATCGCGGGTATCCATCATAATCTTCCGGGGGCTGAGAAGCTTACCGGTTTGATTGGCAGGACACTCGGAAGTACATCGACCACATTCTGTGCAGGAATAGGATTCCATGAGCTGTTTCCACGTCAAGTCCGTGGCGTCCTTGGCGCCAAATGGCGCAGGCGGCTCCGCTGATTCAGCCGGAGCAGCATACGGGTCTGCCGACGGGTCCATCATTAGCTTGACCTCTCGCGTGACAGACTCCATGTTGTTCATGGCACCTGCAGGCGTTAAATCAGAAAAATACGTGTTCGGAAAAGCGAGCATGATGTGGAAGTGTTTGGAGTATGGGATGTACACCAAAAAAGCCAAGACTCCTGCGATATGGAACCACCACATGCCCCGTTCAACTGCTACAAGTCCTGCATCACTGAAGCCATCATACAACGGCATCAACCATTGGCTCACTGGAAATGAACCTGCGTTTACGTAATGAGGCAATCCCCGCAGTTGTGCGATGCCGTCAGTGGCGTTCATGCTCAAAAAGGCAAACATGAGGAGCACCTCTACGACTAAGATGATGTTGGCATCGAGCGAAGGCCATCCGGCCAATTCAGGCGAGCGTAACCGGGCAATGGCGATGCCATTTCGACGAATGAAGAAGACGACACAAGAGAGGATTACACCTGCGGCAAGCCATTCAAAGGAACCAATCAAAAAATTGTAGACCGATCCTAAAGGCTGCGCGAAAACCCGGTGCGTACCCAGCAGGCCGTCTAGTACGATCTCGAGCATTTCGAGGTTGATAATCACGAAACCGACATAGATCACGATATGCATAATTCCAGCTACTGGACGCGCGGTCATTTTACCTTGACCCAAAGCGACTCGTGCCATGGTTTTCCAGCGCTTGACTTTTTGGTCGCTTAGATCCACATCACGCCCCAAGCGAATGTTCTTTTGAATGAACCGAATTCTTCGTGCGAAAAAGAAAATACCTACAGACAGAAGAAGGAGGAAAATCAATTGACTCATCATGCAATCATGCTCTGTTTTCCATCAACGGTTGTCATCTTCTTGCGCCTCCAATTCGTCTTGAATCAGTTTGCGCAAGCGCTTCAACTCCTTTTTGGAAAGGTTCTTTTCTTGTTTTTTTCCGAACACCGAAACGCGCACATAGCGCCATGGATTGAGGTACAAGTCGTTGATGAGATACTGCAGCTCTTGGTTGGTTGCCATCAAATCATCATGCAAGGAGTCACTATTGACCAACTTGCCAAGACTGCCTTCTCCTTCTGCAATCTTGCGGGTGATTGTCTCGACATGAGCCAACGAGCGGTCCGCTCGATTGATTGTGGCTGCGAAATTCACAGCCGCAAGAGAATCCGAAATGTCAGAGAAATTCTCCATGACATTGGCGAGTTCATCGTTGTGATTTCTAAAGTTGGCAGTAATGCCATCAACATTGGTCATGATGCTGCTGAGCGTCTCGCGGTTTTCAGCCACCATAGCATCAAGTTGAAGCGACGTCTGTTCGAGGCTTTCGACGGTCCGCTGTATGCTTTCAAAAGCAGTTGGTAAGCCAAGGGTCGCATCCGCTTCAAAAACAGCTTTGAGGTTTTCTAAGATGTCATCGACACCGTCAATTAGCTGATCCGTTTTGTTTTTCAACGGCATCAATTCGATGCGGACAGCCTCTGCAATTCCCACTTCGAGATCACTGATTAGCGTGTCACCCGGAACAGCGAGATTGGGACTATCCCCTGCGATTAAATCGATCGCCTTCGTGCCGAAAAGATCACTTGAAAAAATCCGAGCCCGTGTGTCATCTGGAAGTTTTAGGTTGGACTGTTCGATATCAAAAGCGACCAATAGGGTTCCGTCTCCGGCCTCAGAAAATTCGACCTTACTGACCTGACCTACCTTGAAGCCATTGACTAATACTGGATTGGAAACAGCGAGCCCGTCGATGGCATCGTATTTAGCGTAGTAGCTATTTGATGGTTTGAAGGGGTTTGAACCTTTCAGGTAGTTGACTCCTAGCACAAGCAAGATCAAGCCTGCTGTTACCAGGACCCCAATTCGAAATTCTTTGGAGAGGTGGATCACGTGAATCAATTTCCTTTGAAGAGTACAACACCCTGATGTTTCAATGTCGTCCCCTCGAATTTCACCACGAAAGCATCCGGGAAATTCCCGTTGCGTAAGGATTCTTTGAGGAATTGGGCTTGTTGCATCGTAGGTGCTGCTCCGACAGCGTATTTGTAAAGTCCGTTACGAAGATACTCAACCACCGGTGTGAGACCGGAAAACCGAGGGTCTTCTTTCGAAATACGAGAATCTGATGCCATAATCTGGACGCGGTAAGTCGGAGACGGCAAGCTTGTAGTGGTCTGTTCGTCATCTTCAGGGAGTCGGGTTGTCGCGGTCTCGCTTACAGCATTATTGGGGGACTGTGCATTCGTTCCGGATGGATGATGCTTTTCCTTGTAGCTACGAAAGGCTCGTAAAAGCGCTGAAGCCATCAAATCCTTTCCCTTCTCTGAGTTGAGAAAGTCTTCTTCTACAGGATTGCTAAGAAACCCCAACTCAACCAGAACAGAAGGCATTTCGGTGAATGTGATGACATAGAACCCAGCCTGTCTAACCCCTCGATCGGTTCGTCCCACACGATCAGAGAATTGATCTTGAATGAGACTTCCCAATTCTAGACTCTTGTTCAGAAATACCGATTGCCGGAGGGACAAGGCGATGTATGTGTCAGGGTCTTGTGGGTCAAAGCCCTCGTATTTGTTTTGATAGTCATCTTCTTTAAAGATGGAAGCGTTTTCTTGTATTGCCACCCGTAAACTCTCTTCACTGCGGTGCATCCCCATGACAAAGGTGCTGGATCCAATGGCTTGAGGTGACGTGAAGGCGTCACAATGGATGCTGATGAACAAATCGGCTTCAGCATCATTTGCAATTTTGACACGATTTTTCAAAGAAGGGTAGGCATCGTTCGACCGTGTCATGACAATTTTCACGTCGGGAAACCGTTCCGTGATGAAATCGCGTAAACGCAACGACACATCCAAGGTGACATTTTTTTCTGTCGAAGCAAATCGCCCCGTTCCCAAATTGCCTGGATCAGAGCCTCCATGTCCGGCATCGATCACAACGACCATGTTGGGAGGAAGCGGCGCAAAAGCAATGGACAGCATTACTGTCCCTGCAATGACGCACAGGACCGCTCGTTTCGTTAGTTTTGACTGCAGTTTCATGCTCTTCATCAAATCTAAAACGCCCAAGCGGGTGCCTGTCATATTGTGCCAAGGGATTTTCCGTGTCGCTTTGTGGATAAGCCTGCCCGGTTCCGTGCTAGCTCAAGGGGTGGATTCCGTGCAAGTTGTATCGCCTGTGAAGCCCGAAATGGCACCGGTGAATTGGGGGGCAAAGGACTCTACCCGCGTCATTGCTGAAACCTCAGAGGTGCAGTTGTTTGGTGAGGCATTTGTGGCCATGGATGATATCCGTTTGGAGGCAGACCGCATTGTTTACAACGCTAAGACTAATGAAGCCTGTGCCTTTGGGAGAAAAGATTCGCTCGGGGATTGGATTGGAAGGCCGGTCCTGAATCAAGGAGGGCAAACATTTGAGCAAGACGAGCTCTGTTTTGATTTGACCACTCGCCGCGGATTGAGCAAGCATGCCGTGACCATGCAAGGGGGTGCTGTGTTTCATGCTGGTGTAGCCAAGCGACAAAGCGATGAGCGAATTCATGTCTCGGATGCCAAATTCACGACGTGTGATGCTCCGAATCCTCACTATCATTTTCACATTCAACGTGCCATCATGGTGCCCGGTGAAAAAATTGTCTCTGGACCGTTCTATTTGAAATTTAGAAAAATACCCACTCCTTTGGCACTTCCATTTGGATGGTTTCCCACACCGCCCGAAAAACAAAGTCAAGGCTTATTGATGCCCGGATATGGTAACGGAGGGGCGTTGGGGTTTTTCTTGAAAGATTTGGGATACTATCTACCCTTGGGTGAACAAGCGGACACGCGCTTACTCGGAGATCTCTATTCCGGTGGGTCTTGGGCGCTTCGAAGCATTACCAATTACAATGTGCGCTACAAAGCATCAGGGAGTTTAAATCTGAGCTTTCAAAGATTACGGGATGGATTTGCAGGCGATCCGGACCTTTCGCTTCAGGACCAGTTCTTCGTGCGATGGAGCCACAATCAAGACAGCCGTGCACGTCCAAACAGTCGGTTTAGCAGCAGTGTCAATTTTGGATCGGCCAAAAATTTCCAAACGAATGTCACCAGCTCGCAGCAGGATTTTTTGTCCAACACCTTCCAATCAAGCGTGCAGTGGTCCAAATCATTCCCCGGAAAGCCGGTCAATTTGGCGGTGAGTGCGCGTCACTCCCAAAATTCCTTGACGCACCAAGTGAATGTCACGTTGCCGTCGTTGACAGCGAATTTGCAACGAACGAGTATTTCAGACTTGCTGGGGTTGAAGAACAACCGCATTGGTTTGCTAGATGACATTGCAGTGAGTGCATCCACACGATTTGAGCAGATGCTCCAAGCTCCGGACAGTGTCTTTGCTGCGGGAGATTGGGGTTCAGTTGGCTTTCGCAATGGAATTAAGCATTCCGCTTCGGCCTCGAGTCAAATGCGATTGGGGTTCGTAAGCATTACGCCGAACTTTCAATACAACGAGTTTTGGTCATTTCAGCAGCTCGAAGGGCGCTTGGAGGAAGGAGATGACGGTATGATCGAACAGGTTTCAGATACGATTCAAGGATTCAATACAACCCGCGACTGGCGGCTTTCAACCAATGCTTCAACGCGGTTTTATGGCACGTTTAATTTGGGGAAAAACGCCCGTTTGGCAGCCATAAGACACGTCGTGAGTCCGAGTGTCGGATTGAGCTACACACCGGAAAATAACCGAACGAAATTTGCGTCGCTAGGCGATGAATACTGGGAATACAACCCGTATCAATTGAACCGGTTCAATCCCCAGAACATTGGTGCTTCAGGCGCCGTCAACTTCTCCGTTTCTCAAAATTTGGAGGCAAAAGTGCGTGATCGCGAAACGGGGGAGACTCACAAGGTGCGGTTGATTGACAATTTGATCACATCTGCTAGCTACAACATGATGCGTGACTCGCTTAACCTGAGCGATATAAGTACACGGGCCAATACGGACTTGTTCAATAAGGTGCGCCTGAATGTCGGTATTGTCCAGAGTCCTTATGATCGCGATTCAACCGGACAACGTGTCGATGTGTTTTTAAAGGATACCGGGAAGAACTGGCTCCGTATTTCGCGCGCAAATGCAGCGATAGGTTCCAATTTTCAGGGTGGAGAAAACACCGATTTCCCGTGGAATGTCCGGGTTGATTACAATTTGGACTTGCGCAATCAATGGATGGTTCAGGATCAGCAGGATAGTCTTGTTATGACCCAGTCGGTGCGTGCTCGGGGTGGGGTAGAACTATTTGATCGTTGGCGAATCGACGTGAATACAGGCTACGATTTCATGCGAGAAGAGATGACTACCACCCAATTGGATGTCTACTGGGACCTCCACTGCTGGGAGCTCGCTGTCAATTGGGTGCCTTTTGGCTTGCGCCAAAGTTTTTATGTTCGTTTGAACATCAAGGCATCCATGTTGAAGGACTTGAAAGTTGAATACCGAAAGTATTCAGAACAAGGCTTTTTCTAACGGCAGATCATCGCATCCACCAGCGCACGGTCATGACCGCGAGGCAAATCAAAAAAAGCAAGAAGCTGATTTTATTGACGCCATGCATGAGGCGCAAACTGGTGCCTACGTTTTCGTCTCGATGAAACAAGTTCATCGGATTCAAATAGTACAGGATTTTTTTTAGAAACATGGCTTTGAATTTAGGGCGTTCAGCGATTACGGTGTGCAATCACGGAAATTTCGACTCGGGCACCTTTGGGCAGCCCTTTCACAAATACAGCCTCTCGTGCTGGGTATGGTTTGGGCAAGTGGTCTCTATACGTGGCATCCATTGCGGCATAATCCGCTGAGTCAATTAAAAACACCGTGGCTTTGACTACATGTTGAAGGCCTAAACCAGCTGCCTCCAAAACACGTTGGACATTGGAGATGCTCTGCGCGGTCGCAGATTCAATGGTTTCAGAGACCAAGTCACCGCTTGCAGGATCGATAGGAATTTGTCCGCTGACAAACAGCAATTCACCCGCTTCAACAGCTTGACTATAGGCCGCAACGGGCTTAGCTGCGTTGGATGAATGAATCGTCTTTGTCATAATGCGAAACTACGCAGGGATTTCCCACCTTTGCACGAATGCATCGAGGCCATGCGGATTTTACTCATTGACAACTACGATTCCTTTACTTGGAATTTGCAACATCTTCTCGTCTCCAATGGGGCCCGAGTCGACGTGTACCGCAACGATGAAGTTTTCCCTGCAGGCGTGGTGCATTATGACGGCATGGTTCTTTCGCCCGGACCGGGGCTTCCTGATGAAGCCGGCCAGCTGATGCGCATCATTACGGTCGCCTCTGCCCATGCTATCCCAGTGTTGGGTGTTTGCTTGGGGATGCAGGCAATCGCTCAACATTACGGTGCTACGCTGCTCAACTTGGATGAGGTGCTGCACGGACGCACAACCCCAGTTGTCAGTATGATCTCTGAAGGTATTTTTGACGGGTTGGAAGTGCCCTGTGAAGTAGGACACTACCACAGTTGGGTGGTAGATGAGTTGGATTTTCCTGCAAATCTGGAAATTACGGCACGCAATGCATCTGGATTACCCATGGCCTTGCGCCACCGTGCGTTGCCGATCGAAGCCGTTCAATTCCATCCGGAATCTGTTCTGACTCCAAGTGGTCCGCAGATGGTGAGCAATTGGTTGGATGGCGTGGAGAGATACCGTTGCGTTCATCCTGTTGTGCCTTCGACAGCGCGACTTTGGATGGGCGAGCCAACGGACGACTAATCCGTCAGAAGCACGCAACAAAAAACCCCCTCCAAGCAATGCTCGAAGGGGGTCTTGTTATTGCGGTTGCAGGTGATCAGTCCTCCCTATAGGTTGACATCACCTCTTCAAAAGTGTCTTTGAACTGGTCGTAATTGTATTCAGCGCGAATGCGTTCTTCTTGCTTCAATCCATCTACGTATGCGTCAGCAATGTTTTGGCCGCTCAACTCAATGGCCAAGTAGGCGATGAATTTTGAGCCTTCTGCCATGGTGAGTTCTTGGCAGATTGTGATTGCTCCAGTAAGCTTCTTGTTGACGATGGTCCGTGAGAGTTCGTTGAACTTGCTCGTGGCTTCCTCTGTCGTATTGAAACCCAATTGAGTGGCTTGATTTTCAGCGACAATTTCGATCGTTGCTTCAACGGCTCGAGCAAGCGTTGCTTCGGCATTTTGTCGAGCGATTTTCTTGGCGATTTCACGTTGAGGACTGCTTCCGGTCGCAGAAGCTCGAAAGTATTCTCCATTGGTCAAGAATTCCGGTCCGGAACAATATTCAACAATGCGAACTTCTCCCCGGCTATCCGGTGTTGAAGTTGTTTCTTTTTCTCCTTTACAACCTGTGAAGGCTAAAGCTAGCACGGCAAAAGAAACGGTGAGGGTTTGGATAGATTTTATCATAAGGGGGTTGATCATTGATTGTAATAGTGCCAATAAGCGTGCCAAAGTTTGACGGGGAAATTAGTCATTTATTGGTAGAGCGACTTTAAAAGTTCTTGAATGAAAACGCCTTGAATTTCAACTTGAGCTTTGAGATACGCTTCTTCGTGGGCGGCGGCCCAATTTAGCTGCACTCCTTTTACGCTTTGAAGATTGCGTTGTAAGATAGCTTCGCCTTCGACGGTTTCTAGAACAATTTGAGCATCCAAGAAGGCGGTGTAAAAGCCACTTGAGGATCCTCCGCGTCGCGTGTCTGATTGAAGAGTGAGTTTTAAATCAGCATCTGCCGTGCGATTAACCCATTGTATTCCTGCGTCATTCAAACCCTGTGCCAAAGCATTACGGAGTCGGGTTTGGTCTGACTTCTTACCTGCAACGGACTCGTTTGATTGGATGAAAACAGCGGGTGGTGGGAGTTCAATGGTCCACGATTGATTGGGATTGATCAAACTGCCGATGAGTGCAGCCGCCTTTGATTTTTGTAGAGCGGGCATCAGCTCATCCAATGGGATAGTGGCTTTTAGCTCACTTCGCAGTAGCCCAGATTCAAACCCTTCAAGCCGGACCTCAGACCAGCCATCTTCTCCAGTGGTCAATTCGACCTTCCGCGGCAAGGTTCCTCGGCTGTAAGTCCATTCAATGGGGATTCCAGCAATCGCATTGCCATTGTATACCGCCTGGCACCCTGCTGTTCCGGTATACCGTTGTTGAAACTCAAGTGTGACTTTCGTTGATTGTCCGATCAGGTTTAATCCGTTGACAATCCCACTAATGCCATCGAGGCATGCCCGGTCTAAGGCAATGGTTTCTCCCGCTGGAGTCTTCCAAAAATTGATCTCACCCCAATACGTTTCCAGTGATTCTAAACTTCGTACAAATCGGTCCAAAGCTTGTCGAAGATCATTTTGGGTGACGGCATCTTGTGCCGAGAGCCAATAGTCACCCGCAAGTTCCATAGCAGCACTTTTTCGCTCATTTCGGATCCGTTCGTATGTTGATTGACTCAAACGATAATAGGCCCAAACGTCGGTCTCATCTTCATAGTAGCCAACGCGTTCGTACCCTTCCAAGTCTTCTGCTGAAGAGCTGGTAATGGTCTCAGAAAAACTTTGACCAGCAATGCCTTGAAATTGACTGGAGTGCAGTACCGATTTTGAATCAATGCTCACTCGAATTTGACCCGCGAGCTCAGCCAAAGCCTGTCTTTGCGCCCGTTCGGCGGCATCGGTAGGGAACTGTATCTTGTTTGCGCTGGCAACGCCAATATAGTATCCCGGAACTTGAGGGCGTTGCTCAATCCATGTGGGCAAGGGCTCAGCCAACTCTTTTGTTCCCGAGCAAGCACTCAGGATGGTTAGGCAAGCGAAAAGCCAAATCCAATGGAAGGGCAACGAAGAATAAGTAGTAACGCTCATGGGATCAATAGCTGCAATTCGTTTTCAATCTGGCCTCGAATGGAAAGAGAGAGGGCTTCAACGGTCGTGTTGACCATCACAGATTCTGCGGACAATTCGCGGCGGGCATTGAGGAGTGCCGCCAATTTGTTTTTTCCCAAACGATGGACGCCGCCTAACTTGTTGGAAGGGTAGATGTTGCTCTGATCCCCTTGGTATGCTGCATAAAGAATAGCATCTGAACGTTCACTGGTCACCATTTCAGACATCAAGTTTTGTCCTGTTTCTAAAGAGATTAAGGTAACTCGGAACGTAATGCGCACCTGACGACTTGCTGAATATTCGCTGTATGGAACAGGGCGAAATTTTTTGTCATAGACTTTTTTTCCGTCTTCTGTAATTCTCGCTACCCGGTAGCTTTCATGGCCTTGCTTATTCAATCTTTTCAATCCGGACGTCACCACTTCGCAGTCCACGACCTGACCTTTCAAGAGTGTTTTGGCTCCCAAAAGCTCGCCCACTTCGACCACGGAATTTGAATTCAATAAGCCACTCAGAGCGAGTTGCTGCTCTTGTAAGATCAAGGCTTGGTTTTCACGGTCCACAATTTCTAGAAACGGGTCACTGGATTTCGTCAAGGCTTGTTCGACGTATGAACGAAATTTCGACTCCAATCCAGCGCGGGTTGTTCCATTTTCAAAAGGAAGCAATGCAAGAGTGAATTGGCCTTTGGACAAGGCCTCTTTGCGCAATTCTTCAGCTTCTTTGAATTGGGGGTCTTCCGCGACAACATCGGAGAATAGCGCGTGAGCCGATCGCCATTGCTGCTGCTCAAAGTGTTTCATGGCATCGCGATACCGGGGCTCACAATACGCAATTTGTGCCCATCTCTCCGCTTCTTCGAATCCAGGGTCTAGTCGCACGACTTCATTAAACGCGGTGAGTGCTTCTTGGAACATTTCATCCTCTAGTGACTCCATTCCTGCGTCATACAGCTCTTGAATGTGTGTGATTCGAACATCTTTGAAGGCCTGTTTTGTGGATTCTAAAATCAACAAATCAATTCCAGCGCGTGCAACATATTCGACGTATTGAGCGGCCTCTTCATAGGCGACAACCGCTTCGGGAAGGCTCCCCGCAATATTTGCCTGCTCGAATCGGTCAATTTTCGTATTCAATACCCACTGGCCTGAGCGTTGCAGTGCTACTAGCGCGTCGGCATTGCTGCGGTCTTTCATTGCCGCTGTGAAATAGAAGTTCGCGGCTTGTTCCATCAATCCAACATCTTCCATCTTCTGTCCTCTTTTTACAAAAGCTTTCGACCCATTGCACCCCCCTAAGAAAAGGGCGAAGAGGCAAAAGAGGAAAGAAGTGAGCAGCCGCCGCATGATTTAATTAGATATAGAATATAAACGGTCTAAGAATGTGCAATTTAAGGGCATCCTCATTTGTTCAAAGCGAATTTCATGCCAAGCTTTTGCTCGCTTTGTGCTAGGCTTTCTAGCTTAGCGTTCTTATGAAAGCAGAAAAGACAATTTTAATTTTGGGAGCCGGGCGCTCCAGTTCGTCATTAATACAGGCTTTATTGGAGAAGGCGCAATCGAGTGAATGGAAGGTAGCCGTTGGTGACATGGACGTGGAGATGGCAAGATCTAAATGCTATGGTCACCCGTGCGCAGAATGGTTTGAGATTGATTCAAAGAATCCAACCGATCGGAATGACCGCATTGCCAAGGCGGATTTGGTCATCTCCATGGTGCCGGCATTTCTCCATCCTGAAATTGCTTCCTTAGCCATTGAGGCAGGAGTGCCTGTGATTACCCCGAGCTATGTGGGACCTGAAATGCAGGCATTGCACGAACGCGCTTGTGAAAAAGGAGTGCTGGTCTTGAATGAGATTGGACTAGATCCGGGAATCGATCACTTGAGCGCTGCGCAAATCTTGGACCGCATCCGAAAGGATGGAGGCAACATCAAGGCGTTTGAATCCTATTGTGGTGGACTGATTGCTCCGGATTCTGATGACAATCCGTGGCATTATAAATTCAGTTGGAACCCACGTAATGTAATCCTGGCTGGTCAGGCTGGAGCTGCGACGTTCTTGGAAGGCGGGAAGCATTGTCTGATCCCTCCCCATCGTGTGTTCAAAGATGCACGAAGCATCGAAGTGGCAGGCATTCCGTATGAAGGTTATCCAAACAGGGATTCGATTGCCTACGAAGAGAAGTATGGACTGAAAGGGGTGGAAACGCTCATTCGGGGTACGTTGAGGGGAGATGGCTATTGTTCTAGTTGGGACGTGCTTGTGCAGTTGGGTTGTGTTCGCGATGATGCTGAAATGCAGTGGGCTGAGGGCGTTTCATGGGCCGTTTGGATGCGCTCATTCTTGCCTTCTAGAGCGGCTGAATTATCGCTGCGAGATGCCATCCAGTCTGTGACGGATGCATCGGAAGCGTGTTTGGACCGCTTGGAATGGCTCGGTTTGATGCGTGATGACATTGGTCCCGTTCGATTCAGCGGCACGCCCGCTCAAATCATCCAGGACTTGCTCGAAGACAAATGGCGCTTGCAGCCAACTGACCGTGATTTGGTGGTCATGTGGCACCGGTTTGAATATGAGCAAAACGGACAAACGCATGAGATTACAAGCTCCTTGGTATTGGAAGGAAGGGACGCAACTTATACGGCCATGTCCGATACGGTTGGTTGGCCCATGGCGTTGGCTGCCGAAGCCATCCTAAAGGGCGAATTCAAACGGGTTGGGGTTGAAGTGCCTTTGCACCGTGATTACTATGACATTCTCATGCCTAGATTGGAGGCTATGGGGGTTCACTTCAATGAAGAACACCGGTCATGGTGATACTCAGTGGTATGCTCTGTTTGATGTGCTGGGGTGCGCCGGAGTGGCCTGCTGATGGTCAAGCTGATCGAGATTGGGTGATTGAAGCCATTCAATGGCGGATGCATCACGGCATCTATGGCTGCGAAGAGGTCATGCCAGGTTTGGATGCGTTGACGCTGGAGTGGATTGCTGAGACAACGGAATTTACTGTCGAGATTAACCGATCTGAGTGGCCGTTTTTAGAGAAAGCGCCCGAATTGCTCTCCGTTTTGATTCAAGTCAAAGCGCTGAACCGAATGCTGTTGGAAGTTGAATCAGAAAAAAGTAGACGAAGGGCTCTACGAGGTGTGCGTCGGGTGGCGAGAAAAACGGATGGATTGCCAGTAAAAGCAATGCGTTCAGACTTTCTTGACTTGCTCTATTCAAGCAACCACAAAGGTGGTCACTGAAGCAATAAAAAACAGGATAATGAGCGCGTAATAGCGCAATGGAATGCTCTGCATGGTCCTGTTTACGAGAGAATTTCAATAGGGTTGCAGAGAAGACCCTTTCTTTTTTTCAATGTGGCAACATTTTTTCATGCTGCAGGGTTAGGTTTGATGATTCCTAACTTCACTTTCGCCGAACCGAGTCATGCGTTCATTTGAAATCCCCGATTTTTATAAAAGCCCCATCATTTCGCGTGTGAAGCATGCGCGAAAAGTTCTCGATCCTCGAAAACAAGATTTCAGTCCTTCAGTCTTGGATTTTGG
>JAPKAW010000224.1 GCA_028825055.1 Flavobacteriales bacterium
AAACATCGGTCGCTCCCATTCTCGGATGCTCCCCGCGATGCTTTGACATATCAATCAACTCAGCGGCCTTTTGAATCAAACGAAGCGCGGCCTCTCCAATGGTCTCTGGTGGACCCACAAAAGTGATTACGGTGCGGTTTGTCGAACGTCCTGGGTCCACATCCAACAGCTTCACCCCGTCAACCGATTCGACGGTTGCAGCGATGGCTTGTATCACATCGTCTCGTCTACCTTCCGAGATGTTTGGTACACATTCAATGAGTCTATCCATGGTGAAATCTGATGGGATTATAAAGAAGCAAAACTAAGACCAACTCGATCGAGGTCCGTCAACGCAATATTCCATTGATGAACACTTTTTCAACCGGATTGTCACCAAACCGATACCCGATTTCTTCCAAACCAATCATGGGAGTCGTCACCAATAAATTTGCCCGCCAACCTGGCGCGATTACCCCAACCTCCTGACTCAACTCCATGGCTGCGGCACCATTGATCGTCGCTGCTGCGATGGCTTCCAAAGGCAGCATGCCCATTTTTGCCATCGCCAATTGCACAACCAACGTCATATTGCCCGATGGAGCGCTTCCCGGATTGTGATCTGATGCTAAAACAACAGGCAGATCCGCTTCGATTAGTTTGCGCACAGGCGTGTATGGAATGCTCAAGAAATGAGAGCATCCCGGCAAAGCAACAGGGAATACAGGTCCCTGATTGTTTTTGAGTCCACCCCGCAGTGCGGCGATGTCCTCCGAAGTGAGTTGCTCCAAATGGTCCACTGAAAGCGCATTCCAATGCACACTCGCCGCTACACCTCCCAACGCTGTAAATTGATTCACGTGCACTTTGGCTCGCAAGCCCACCTGCTGCGTAGCTTCTAGTAATTTATTGAGTTCGGCCACACCAAAGTAGCCTTCTTCACAAAAAGCATCGACATAGTCAGCAAGCCCTTCTGAAGCAACCTGAGGCAGTAAATGTTGGATCACCTCTGCGGTCCATCGTTTGGCATCCCAATCTCCCTCAGGAATAGCATGACATGCCAACAATGTTGACTTAATAGGAATGGCATTTTCTTCTTTCAAGGCTTGAATCACACGGAGCATCTTCAACTCTCCCTCCAAGGTCAAGCCATAGCCACTTTTGATTTCCATGGCTCCCGTGCCTTGGTCCATAGCGTGCTGCAAGCGATGCTGGGCATCTTCCAGCAATTTGGATTCTGGAAGCGCACGCAACGATCGAGCTGAATTCAAAATCCCCCCTCCGGATTGGGCGATTTCTTGGTAACTTTTTCCTTGAAGTCGCTCCAGGAATTCACCTCCACGATCTGACGCATACACCAAATGGGTATGACTGTCGCACCAGGCGGGCAGTACATACCGACCTTCACAATCTTCAATCTCCAAGCCTGACCAGTCCGTTATTCCCGGAAAGTCTGTCATACTTCCAAAAGACGCAATGCGGCCTTCCTCGACAGCCAACCAGGCATTCTCCAAAACGGGAAATTCAGCCATGGATTGTCCGGCCAACCATTCCGGAGGAGCCTCGTAGCAACCCACGAGTCCTTTGATGTTTTTGAATAGACGCCTCATGCCTGCAAGGTAGCAACACGAACTGTGCTTCCGTAACTTCGCTACATGGCAGGCAATGCATTTGGTACACTTTTTCGTTTGACCACATTTGGCGAATCCCATGGCAAAGCCATTGGCGGCGTCTTGGATGGATGTCCTGCAGGAATGGACTTGGATTTACCAGCCGTTCAAGCCGAATTACTTCGAAGAAAGCCAGGACAGTCACCGCTGACCACTGGAAGACAAGAGCCCGATGAAATCCATTGGTTAAGCGGGTTGTATGAAGGAAAGACTACAGGAGCTCCCATTGCATTTATTGCACATAACAAGGACGCACGAACGGAAGACTATGCCCACTTGGAAAAGGCCTTCCGTCCATCGCATGCCGATTTCACAACATGGGCGAAGTACGGAATCCGCGATCATCGCGGAGGAGGCCGGTCTTCTGCACGAGAAACATGGGCACGCGTCGCCGCAGGTGCCATAGCGCGTCAATTTTTGGCACCTATGGGCATTGAAGTCAGTGCGTATGTTGAGCGCGTGCACGACACCGGCATGGTCAGTGCCCCTCAATATTATAAGCGAGAAGCCGTAGACGCTCATGCCGTAAGATGCCCCGACCCCGCACTCGCTGAGGCCATGGCAAATCGAATTTTACAGGCAAAAAAAGCTGGAGACACGGTCGGCGGAACGCTTGTTGTCGTTGCTCGTGGTGTGCCTGCGGGGCTTGGCGAACCTGTTTTCGACAAACTCCAAGCCACCTTAGCTCACGCGCTGTGGAGTCTTCCTGCAGTGAAGTCAATGGAGTTGGGCAGTGGGCTGCAAGGAACTTATATGCACGGGTCAGAGCACAATGACCCGTGGATTCAAACGAATGAAGGAGAGTTTGAAACTACGAGTAACCACTCCGGAGGCATTCAAGGAGGCATTTCGAACGGGTCAGAAATTGTTATTCGCTTGGGATTTAAACCCGTTTCGACACTTCTTAAAACCCAAGACTCGGTGAACGAGGCCGGCGAACCCATTCAGCTAGAAGGACGCGGAAGACACGACCCGTGTGTACTTCCTCGGGCCGTGCCTTTGGTAGAAGCTATGGTTCTGTTAGTATTGGCGGATCATTCGTTGAAAAACAACAGCGCACAGCTGTGATTTAATACCGGCGGTTCTCGTGGCTCTCATTAACTTTCGAACATGAAGGGACTCGCACTGCACTGGCAAGTAATCATTGGACTCGTTGTTGGCATGGTTTACGCTTGGATGAGCATAACCTTTGGGTGGAATCAATTTACGCTGGACTACATCCAGCCCTTTGGCGACATCTTTATCAACCTACTCAAACTCATTGCTGTACCTCTGGTATTGTTCAGTATTATCAGTGGTGTCACCAGTTTAGGCAACATCAAAAAACTGGGTCGAATGGGACTCAAAACGCTGTTGATTTATGTCGGAACAACCATGATGGCCGTCGTGATTGGATTGGTTCTTGTCAATACGTTTAGCCCCGGTTCAGGGGCCGATGGGGAGCTCTTAGAGGCCAATCGAATCCGATACGAATTGTGGCGAGATGCCAACGGAATTCAGTCACTTGATGCGCTGAATTATTCCGAAGCCCCAGAAAACGCGGCACTTGTGGAACGCTTAAAACTCGAGTCTCCTGAAGCGAATGACTGGGTAGAAGACAAACTCACGAAGGCGCAACGGACCAAGTCCACAGGGCCACTCCAGCCACTTGTCGATGTTGTTCCGAAAAATATTTTTGGAGCACTTGCGGATATGAGCATGCTACAAATCATCTTCTTCGCCATCTTTTTCGGCGTTGTAGTCGTGGGGCTACCGGAAGATAAAAAGGGTCCGATTGTGCGCGCTATGGATGCCCTCAATGAGGTGTTTGTCCAAATGGTTTGGGTGGTCATGAAGGCAATGCCCTTTTTTGTTTTTGCACTGATGGCCGGACAGGTGGTCAAGGCTGCCGGTACAGATCCAGCTATGTT
>JAPKAW010000225.1 GCA_028825055.1 Flavobacteriales bacterium
AACGTGTTTTATGTCAACCGTGTGACTGGAGAGCGGGTAGACCAATTGCCTTTCTTGCCCTCCATCAGTGTGGATTGGCATTTTTGAGAAGCATTAATACGTCTAGCGTTGAGCAAGCAGGGCCTCCGCATTGGCTCTAGCAGCGTCGGAGATTGTTTCCCCGCTCAACAGCGCGGCAATTTCCAATACACGCTCTTCACCGTTCAATTGCACAACTTGAGTGCGAGTGACCGAATTGCTGACGTGTTTGGCGACCTGGTAATGCTGGTCTGACTGAGCAGCAACTTGAGGCAGGTGAGTAATCGAAATGACTTGTTGGCTTTTCGCCATAAGTCGCATCATTTTCGCCATTTTGTCGGCAACATCACCACTGACACCGGTGTCAATTTCATCTAGAATGATGGTGGGCAGTCCAGTGGTTGTCTGTGCCGCCTTGAAGGCGAGCATGAGGCGGCTTTTCTCGCCACCAGAAGCCACTTGTTCAAGTGGGGCAATCTTGGCTCCAGGATTGGCAGAAAATAGTAGCTGAACCTGTTCAATGCCCAATTTGTCTGGCTCGTGAGCAGGGGTTAGCTCAAATTGCAAGACAGCATCTGGCATTTTCATTTGAACGAGGTGCTTTAATACGTCTACTTCAAGTTTTTTTGCAGCAGCTTGTCTTGCCCGCATAAGTTCAAGGCCAAGTTTCATTGAATGTGCGCGGCTTGCTTCAAGCTGGTCTTTAGCGTTTTGGTAGGCACCTTCAAGATCTGTTGTCCGGTCGATTCGATCTTGTAAATTTTGTTCGAGTTGAATCAATTCCGCTGCCGTTTCTGCATGATGCTTCAAGGAGATTCTCTGGAAGTCATGGAATCTCCCCTGCAATTGCTGCAGCCGAGCTGGATTATTTTCAATGGAAGCTGCTCGTGATTCTAAATCGCTCACAACATCTTTGATTTCAACATCCAAAGACTCCATGCGATCGACAAGTTCCTGTAAAGGAGGGAATAGACTTGCCGCTTGAATCAACGCTTTTTTTCCATGAGCCCACGCGCTCAACACATTGTTGGAATCTAAATCTCCTGCGATAGCCGACCAGGTCGCATGAAGTTGCTCTTGAATCGAGGCGCTATTTTCAAGAAGGGACAATTCATCCTTCAGGGTATCCCAATCAATGGTAGAAAGCTCCAATGTGGCCAGCTCCTCGAGCTGATAGCATAAGTAATCGTGATCTGTTTGGGGTTTTGCACGTTCGGTTTCTAGTGCAGACAATGCCGATTGGTGCTCTTTAAATTGATTAAAGGCGACTTGATACTCTTGGAGTAATGGAGTGTGAGAACCAAGTGAATCGAGCCAGCGAATTTGGTAGTCGCGACGAAGCATCAGTCGCGTGCTGTCTTGGCCATGCATGTCAACGAGCAATTCGCCGATGGTCTTCAACTGTGCAACGCTGACGGGTGTGTCATTGATGAAAGCACGCGATCTTCCTTGGTCAGTAACCTCTCTGCGTAAGATGAGCTCTGTCCAGGTCTCTAAATCATTTTCACGCAGCCAATTGTTGGCAAATGGAGGACAAGAGAAGGTGGCTTCTACGATGCATTTCGAGCTTCCTGAGCGAACAGCAGAGACTTCAGCTCGATCTCCGAGCACCAATCCCAAGGCTCCTAGAACGATAGACTTTCCTGATCCAGTTTCTCCTGTCATTGCCGTCAGGCCCGAAGACCAGTCGAGCTCCAGTCGCTCAATGAGAGCGTAATTATCAATGCATAGTGAATGCAACATGCTATCCGAGGATGCTGTCGTATTTGGAGATATTCCCGGGATCCATTTGCTTTAAAACAGGGAGAAGCCGTGTTTTCTCCGCGTCTGGAGCGGGTCCAAATATCTTTAAAATCTCATCCGACTTGGCCAAGAAAAACAATTGTAAATTATAGGAAGAGGGACGTATGCGATGGGTTTGACGCATTTCAATCAGCGCATCGGCCATGGTCAGCCTCCCACGTTCTAAATCATCGTACAACCGGTCGAGTCCCATTCTGTGATAGTAATACAAGCAATTTCGCACGGGCCGGAAAGTTTGCGAGAGCATGTTTTCGACCAACCAATAGCGATTTTGTTGTCCTTGGCTTGCTTTCCAACCAGAGGGACCTGCATTTTGAGCGTTGGCAACAATGGTTTGCGCTTTTAAGTAGTAAGGTGTGCCACCATCGAGGACCATGCTATCGTAATCCATGCCAAGGATCATGTATGCGTAATAGGCGAGTATAGAGGACAGGTTGTCACGGTATTGGTCGGGGCTGAACTGAATTGTTGAACTCCCGTCCCAGGTGATTTCAAAAGCGCCGTCATTGACGAGAAGCATCGAGCTATTGTAATCGCTATTAAAAACAGGTCGAGAGCTCTGTACTTGAATGCTGCCGCTGAACGAAGTTGCTGAAGGCGCCTTAGAAATTGTAATCTGCATGTTGCATTCAATCCGCTCTTCAAACATGAATTCATCTTCAGACCAACGTCTGCCGTTTACAAATTCTTGGATGGCTTCTTCCAAGGATTCGAAAATGGCACCTTCAACGTTCGCGATTTGAGGAGCAATGACCTGAACGCGACAATTTAGCTCTTGAGCCTGAATTGGTCGAGAAGTAAAAATTCCCAAGCCTAAAATGCAATAAGCGATGCTTGAACGGAAAGAGGAACAATTCATGGGTTCAGATAATTCAAGAGATGTCGAACGATATCGTCAGCAACTTCAACCTTAGACTTTAATTCAAATTTATGAGGTTTGCCGTCCCGATTGAAGATGCAAATTTGATTGGTATCAGTTCCAAAGCCAGCACCTTTCACAGCGGTGCTATTTAGGACTATAAAATCTAGGTTTTTGCGCTTTAGTTTACTGATTGCACTGGCCACGCCGTCGTCGGTTTCGAGAGCAAACCCAATGACAGTTTGGTGTGCTGCTTTGACCTTCCCCCAATGCGCTAAAATGTCAGGTGTCGGTTCCAATTCAATTGAATCGGGGAGCTCGTTCCGATGCAATTTTGTAGAAGCTGATCTTTTTGGGCGCGCATCAGCGACCGCAGCGGTAGCAATCGCAATGTTGTACTCGTTGAAATTTTCGGATGCAGCGGTCATCATTTCTTCGGCTGTTTGAACTTCAGTAAAAGAAGCAACGCCTTCGGGAACTTTCAATTGCACGGGGCCACTGATTAAATGGACTTCAGCTCCCCTTATGATCAGGGCATTGGCCAAGGCATAGCCCATTTTTCCGGAGCTGTGATTGCCGATGAACCGGACCGAATCAATGGGTTCTTGTGTGGGGCCTGCCGTTATGATGACTTTTTTATTTTTCAAAGGAGCCCGCTCATTGAACCAGTGTTCCATCCAATCAGCGATGGCCTCGGGTTCGAGCATGCGCCCTTTGCCTTCAAGACCAGAGGCTAGTAACCCAGATGCTGATTCAATGATGCCAACACCACGCTTCTGTAGGTGCTGAATGTTTGACTGCGTGGCAGGATGAGAAAGCATGTCCAGGTCCATGGCAGGAGCAACACAAACAGGACAACGGCTGCTTAGGTGGA
>JAPKAW010000019.1 GCA_028825055.1 Flavobacteriales bacterium
TGAAACTCATGAAGGCAATGCCCATGAGTCCGGTGATGATAAACGTAATGCCCAAGCCTCTCAGAGGCGCCGGTACATGTGAATAACGGATTTTCTCACGAATGGCTGCGATGGCCACAATGGCAATCCACCAGCCAACACCTGAGCCAAGTCCAAAAACAGTCGCTTCTCCAATACTCGGGTATTGACGGTCTTGCATAAAAAGTGCACCACCCAAGATGGAACAATTCACTGCGATCAGAGGAAGGAAAATCCCTAAAGCACCATATAAAGCGGGCGCAAATTTCTCGACAATCATTTCTACCAACTGGACCATGGAAGCGATGACTGCGATGAACATGATGAAGCTCAAGAAGCCCAAATCAACGTTAGCATATTCTGGACTCAACCAGGCCAACGCCCCCTCCTTCAAAACATAGTTCTCTAGTAAGTAATTGATTGGCACGGTAATTCCGAGAACAAAAATTACGGCTAGCCCCAACCCATTGGCTGTTTTTACGGTCTTGGAAACGGCCAAATAGGAGCACATTCCCAAGAAGTAAGCGAAAATCATGTTTTCAATGAAGATGCCTTTGACAAAAATGTTGAAGTATTCCATCAGTTCTCCTCGATTAAAGCTTGGTTGCGACTACGCTGAATCCAAATGATAATGCCCACAGTGATCAATGCCATCGGAGGTAAAATCATCAAGTTGTTGTTTTCATAAAGCCCACCTTCACTGATAAACCAGCTTGTTGGCAAAAACTTTACTTGTCCCATTCCTGGCAGCGATATCGCTCCGCTCCCAAAGATTTCTCGGACAATGGATACCACCAGCAAGATCCAAGCGTAGCCCATTCCATTTCCAATCGCATCCAAGAAAGACGGTCCGGGTTTGTTTGCCAGTGCAAACGCTTCCAAACGCCCCATGATGATACAGTTGGTGATGATCAGCCCTACGAAAACAGATAGTTTCTCTGAAATATCAGGTTGAAAGGCCTGCAGTACTTCATCTACAATAATCACCAAAGAAGCCACAACGACCAATTGCACGATGATACGGATACGATCGGGAACCATATTCCGCATCAATGAAATGATGACATTTCCGCCGATCATAACAAACAATACCGACAAGCTCATGATAACCGCTTGCTGCAACTGCACTGTAATTGCAAGAGCTGAACAAATCCCCAACACCTGAACGGTGATCGGATTGGAGTCATTGAGCGGATCAGACAGTAGTTTCTTGTTCTTTTTGGAGAACAGAGACTCCTTCTTCTGAGTGACCGCAGGTGTGGTTTCCGTGCTCATTTTTGTGCGCGGGTTAGAGATTGAGATTCAAAATAGCGGAGATATACCGCCAACGTTCGATTGATCATTTCATCCACTCCTTTCGAAGTAATCGTTCCGCCAGTAATGCCATCGACACTGTTCTCATTGGTTTGAGCTCCTCCTTTGAGTATGGAGAACAGCAATGGTCCAGCAGTGTTCAATTTCTTCCCGCGGAATTTATCCGTAAAAAACCCTTCTCTGATTTCAGCGCCCAGCCCAGGCGTTTCGGTCTTGTGGTCAAAGTTGGCCCCATAAATGGTCGTCATATCGTCCTCTAGCGCGACAAAACCCCAAATTGGTCCCCATAGACCCGAGCCAACCAAAGGAACCACAAAGAGATCCTTATTGTCTTTTGAGCAGCGGTATAAAGGAAATTCCAATTCTGCAGATTCAAGCGCAGCTTGAAGAGTTTCTGCGTCACCATCAGCAGCCTTTACCGCCGATTTGATCTTAGCACGGTAATCCTTCATCACCTCAATACTAAAAGGATCTTGCTTGTCCTTCGGGTCCACTGGAGAAACGGTTGAATTGACTTGACGCCCTGAGCCATCAATGGAAACACGTTCCACTACAAAATCAGAGAATAAAGCGCCTGCATTGTCACGATCGGCCTCTACTCCAATCGCCGACAGGATGTTCATCATCTTCTTGTCAGCAGCATTGGCATCTTGACGGTCTTTTAAGGACAACGACGTGTAGGCCAACGACGTACCAACGACAATGACCATCGCAATGGAAAAGCCAAACGTGTAAACTGTACTGTTTTTATTGATTGCCATGACTCCAAATTTATGCGGTGGCACGTTGTTCGAATGCAAGGATTGCGCGTTTTTCACGCTTGCTAACATTCGCTTGAATCACATAATGATCGATGAGGGGTGCCATGACATTCATGAACAAGATTGCCATCATAACGCCTTCAGGATAAGCCGGGTTGAAAACGCGGATCATGATCGACAAGAATCCACCCAAAAAGCCGTAAATCCATTTTCCGCGCTCGGTTTGAGAGGCGCTCACGGGGTCAGTCGCCATGAAAACCATACCAAACATGAACCCTCCCATCACCACTTGATGAATCGGAGGCAATGTCATGTAGGCATTCATACCCATAAGATTGAACAAGAAACCCATCACTAAGCCACCGACTAAAAAAGAGCTCATCACTTTCCAACTACCGATACCGGTCCAGATGAGAAGTGCAGCTCCAATTAAAATGGCCAAAGCCGAAGTCTCACCGATAGAACCTGGAATCAAACCCAAGAAGGCATTGCTCAGACTGTACATTCCTCCGGCATCAAACATACCCATCACCGATGTGACGTCAGCATTCATGATGGGTTTACCAACTGTAGAAGCCAAATGCCCCAAAGCGGTAGCACCTGTATAACCGTCTACAAGCAAGCCATCAGCCTTCGAAGCGGCCACCTCGTGAATCCAAATTTCTCCAGACAGCTGTTTAGGATAAGCAAAGAACAAAAAGGCTCTTGCCGTCAAGGCCACATTCAAGATGTTCATCCCTGTACCTCCAAACACTTCCTTCGCAATAATCACAGAAAAGGCGACGGCCACAGCAACCATCCACAAGGGCACATCAATCGGCATGATCAGCGGAATAAGCATTCCTGAAACGAGGAATCCTTCGTTGATACTGTGTTTGCGAAAGCCTGCAAATAGGAATTCAATGCCCAATCCAACTCCATAACTCACTACTACAAGCGGGAGAACCTTCCAAGCTCCAATCAATAGCTTGTCCCAAATCATGGTATCCCAAGAATCCGATACGCTGATTTCTCCAATGGAAAGCAGGTACTGATGACCCTGGTTCCACGTTCCAAAGAGCAAAGCGGGGACCAAAGCCAAAATTACCAGGAACATGGTGCGCTTCAAATCCACTCCGTCCCGAATGTGAACTCCATTCTTATTCGTGTGCCCTGGAGTAAAGGCAAATGTTTCGAGGGAGTCAAAAACCACCCAAAACTTGCTCAGCTTTCCTCCCTCCTCAAAATGAGGCCGGATCGAATCCAAGATGTTGTGCAATGCTTTCATAATCTCTGATTAACCAAGTTCTTTCTTCAACATATCCAAACCATCTCGCACCACTTTCTGAACGGCTATCTTGGACGTACAAGCATATTCGCAGAGAGCAAAATCTTCAGGGGCTACTTCATAAATCCCGAGTTTCTCCATTCCATCAATATCATTGGCCATGATGCTCTTGATGAGCTGCACGGGGTAAATGTCAAATGGAAATACCGGCTCGTATTGTCCGGTCACCACGAAGGCGCGTTCTTCTCCATTGGAATTGGTGTCCATGGTGAACTCCTTTGACTTCGGCATGAGCCATGTGGGGTAACTCCTCGAAAGAGAAAACTTCTTCAATCCCGGGCTCAACCAACCCTCCGTCAATAAGAACTTCGGCTCGTTTCCTTCAGGAAGCAAAGTAACCTGATGATGCAATCCACCAAGGTAACCGGCTGCGCCGGCATCAGTTCCTGTCAAAGGATCCCCTGAAATGTAGCGTGTATTTTCAGCATCTTGGTGACCTTCAGTAAGTGAAGTCAACGCAGTGCCAGCCATTGCGCGCATATGCTTCGGAGCAGGATGCTCCGAACCGCCTGCTCCAACGACGCGGAGTGGATGGTAACTTCCTTTCGAGAGCAAAACACCCAAATTCGCTACATCTTCAGCGTGCATCGTCCAAAGAATCTCTCCTTTGTTTAAAGGAGCAGCGTGATGAATTTGCACACCTACATTGCCTGAAGGGTGCGGACCCTCGAATTGCGTAACGTTGGCGCCTTCAATTCCGGAAAAGATCGTTTCATTTGAACGCACACCGATGTGTACACCCTCCGACCCTGCCAATTGTTTCAATGCATGGATACCCGTTTGAAAGTCCTCCATACGACCATTCAAAGCCACGGCCATATCAGGCGCTAAAGGAGCTGAATTGAATCCGCTGATGTGGATGCTTCGAGGCTGAATAGCCGGGTCTGCAGACACGGCAAACGGCCGTTGTTGCACAAAGGCAAAGAGACCTCCATTGAGCATCGCCCCTAAAATGGCCGTTCGATCCGCCGTTTTGGGATCGATGACAGGGAATGACTCAGCTCTTCCTTGATGATCAGCCTCAATGAGGACAGCAAGAATTTTACGTTTGCCACCGCGCACAATGCTTTTCACTATCCCACTAACGGGGCTAGCAAATTGTACAGAAGGGCAGTCTTTGCTGAAAAACAGCGAACTACCAGCCATAACGGCATCTCCTTCTTTTACACGAAGTTTGGGTATGACTCCAATAAAATCTGGAGGTTGTACAGCGTATATTGCTGCTGGTGGAGCATCGACAACTGAGGTCGACGGGCGACCTGTTAATCGAATATTAGCTCCTTTTCGGATCCTTATCGTGCGGGACATCAGCTCGCGAATGTTTACTTTTCGGGCGCAAAGGTAGGACTGAGAATCGGTGAAACCCCTATGATTTGCCCACAGAATTAACGCCGTTATGTTGCTAAACAGACAATTCACACTTTTAGGGGTTCAGAAAGATCCGAATCGGACACCAAATACCCAGGGTATCCTTTATCGATATTCTTTTTTAGTGTTGTTTCTATCCATTTCATTCTTGACAACGTTTGCCCAGGGACAGGACAGCCCATACCCCATCGCATATGCGGCAGAAAACATGCTCAGCGTGACGCTACACCCTCAAGGTCTTCAGGCTGAGCTTCCGTTTATTGCATTAGACGACGGTATTCTCGAATTCCAGTTTGATGATTTGAGTGAGCGCTTTCGGACTTTGGAAATGCGATGGCAGCATTGCACTTTTGACTGGTATGATTCTCCTGACCTCACTGCATCAGACTGCATTCAAGGCTTCACATCGCTCAGCCTTGAACAAGCAGAGGCAAGTTTCAACACGCGGGTTGGCTACATCCATTTTGCAGCGCAATTCCCCAATGACCTCATGCGCTTTGAAAAAAGCGGCAACTACATACTCGAAGTCGTTGACCCTTCAGAACCGGATACCCCCTTGATTCTTCGGCGATTCGTGGTGTTTGAGAATCTAGTAGACATTGAAATGACGGTGCAAGAGGCCAAGTCGATTCCGCTCAAGCGTTCCCACCAAGAGCTGGATTTCGCCATCACCCATAGTTCCGATCGATTCGTAATTCAAGACGCATACGATGCGCTGCAGACCACACTTCTTCAAAACGGCCGCTGGGATGCCGCTATTTCCAGTTTAGAACCCGTCTTTGTTAAAGGAGAAGAAGTCGTCTTTAGCCAACAAGGCGAAAATGCATTTGAAGGTGGAAATAGTTGGCGATTCGTGGATTTAAAAAGCCTGCAGTTTGTCAGCCAAGGATTGGATCGTATTGAAGATGGTCGCAATAACTTCCACATGCATTTGGAACCTGACGAATTGCGCACCTATGGCTACCATCAAGCCAGAAGGGACTTGAACGGGGCTTATATTATTGCAAACGAACGACAAGATGATCACACAGGAGGCGATTACGTTATGGCCCATTTTTACCTAACTTGTTTTGACCCCTATCCAGATCGCGACGTTTATGTTTTCGGACAATGTTCCGATTGGATGTTTCCATTGTCCCATCGCATGACGTGGGATGACACAAAGCGCCGGTACGAACTTGTACTGTTTTTGAAGCAAGGGTATTATAACTACACATATCTCACCCGGCCTTCTTGGGCCGCCGACCGCTATGACATTGAAGCTTTGACTAAAGGAGCTGGGATGACTTCAACGATTGAAGGTTCCCATGCCGCTACAGACAATACGTACCAAGTCATTGCCTATTACTGGGACGATTCGGGCTATGACCGTGTCGTAGGCTTTCAATCTAGTCGCGCCGCTGTGTATTGAACTCCACCGTTGTGCGTTGTGCGTTGTACCTTCACAGCGTGAAATCTCAACGTATTTTCCTAACAGGAGCCTCCAGCGGAATTGGAGCTGCAACCGCTCGTCTGTTGGCCGAAAAAGGCCACCGTGTTTTACTCATTTCAAGAGACCTGAAGTCCATGAAGTCATGGGCGTCAACGTGCGATGAAAACAGCGTCTTGCTGCACGAAGGAGACGTTACAGATGCGAAGGCCATGGAGGTTGCTGCTCAAAAAATGAAGGACGAATGGGGAGGCATTGACGTGTGCATTCCAAATGCTGGAATCGGCGTTTTTTCGCCTCTAGAAGAAGCAGATATTTCGGACTGGCACCGGATGATTGACGTCAACATAAAAGGCGTCTTGAATGGCGTGCATGCGTGTCTTGATTCGCTCTTGACAAACAAGGGCCAGGTGATCCAAATCGGCTCGGTAGCCGCGCGGAATGTGTTTCCAAACAGCGGCGTTTATTGCGCCACCAAGCACGCTGTACTTGCTTTAAGTGAATCCCTTCGGATTGAGTTTCGGGACCGTCTTGCCGTGACCACCATCAACCCTGGCGCAGTGAACACCGCGTTCATTGATCAAACGACCAACTCCGAACTCCGGGAATCGTATCGCCCCCAATTCGAAAAAGGTATGGACCCTGTCTTCATCGCTGAAGCCATTGTGCTCGCCATTGAATCGAAAGGTCGCGGTGTTTTTAGCGAGATTACCGTTCGTCCCGATAACCGATGAAACTTGTTTTTCTATCCAGCTCAACGGGTTGGGGAGGTCTTGAACAGAATTTACTTCGCTACGCCGAATGGATGCAAGAGGCTGGTGCCACTGTCACCGTTTTGACCGTTTCGCATTCTCCTCTGCATCAAAAGGCGCAAGCCGCAGGCCTGCCTTTGGAATCCATTGTTCGCCAGAACCGGCACTTGCCATGGAGGGCGGCTTTGCACTTGCGTTCCCGACTGAAGGAAGTAAACGCTGATGTTCTATGGATACGAGATCCCCGAGATTTACCGCTGGCCGCTTTGGCCGTTTACGGAATGCCATGTCGCTTGGTTTTCCAGCAAGGGATGCAAATCGACCGGCCCAAAAAGAAACCTTGGCATCGCTGGAGGTTTGCACAAATTGATCATTGGGTCACCCCTTTGAAAGTTTTGGAAGTTGAAGTTTTGAAAAACACACCCTTAAAACCCCATCAAATCAGCCAAATACCACTCGCGCTGGACCCCCAGTGGTTTGCTCCTTCCAAAAAAAAGGCAGACTCGAGAAAGGAATTTGACATCCCATCTGACGTAAAGTTGGTTGGGCTGTTCGGAAGGTTGGATCCCCTGAAAGGGCAAGATGTGCTCTTCGCCGCCTTGGAAATCGCATCCGATTGGCACGCGTTCATAATTGGAAGCAATACCGCAAATGAAGCAGAAGATTGGAGTGAACGCCTGCGAAAAGATGCTGAACAACGTGGAATTAGTGACCGCATTCATTGGCATGGTCAAATGGAATCGTTGCAATCCGCGTATGCAGCGTGCGACGTCTATGCCATGTGCAGTGCAAGCGAAACATTTGGAATGGTGACGTTGGAAGCCCTTGCATCGGGCATTCCTGTCATTGGAACCGATGCCGGTGGCACCCCCGAATTGTTGGGCCAGGGTGCACATGGAACGTTGATTCCTCCTCGATCACCGGATGCCTTAGCCAGAGCCCTCAAACACCACAATGTCATTCCGGTCCCCTCTCAAAATGACTTGGTCCAATTCCACAAAAAAGCGGCGGTTGAAAGTTGGTTGAAACTCCTAGGGGGACCTCGCCGTCCCGCATCGTAAATTTGATGCGCCATGGGGAACATCCAAGAAGAAATTGCCAAGCGGCGAACCTTTGCTATCATCAGTCACCCCGATGCTGGTAAGACAACGTTAACAGAGAAATTCCTTTTGTTTGGGGGAGCTATACAAACCGCCGGTGCGGTGAAAAACAACAAAATCACCAAGACGGCCACGTCCGATTTCATGGAGATTGAGCGGCAAAGAGGCATCTCGGTCGCCACCTCAGTGATGGCGTTCAACTATCGGGGGCGACTCATCAATTTACTCGATACACCTGGCCACAGGGACTTTGCTGAAGACACCTATCGAACTTTGACCGCTGTTGACAGTGTAATCCTGGTCATTGACTGTGTTAAAGGAGTCGAAGCTCAAACAGAGCGCTTGATGGAAGTGTGCCGGATGCGGAAAACGCCCGTCATTATCTTCATCAATAAGATGGACTTAGAAGGACAAGATCCGTTCGACTTACTCGATGAGCTTGAGGTGAAACTCAAAATAAACGTACGTCCATTGAGTTGGCCCATCAGCGGAGGCCAGTCTTTTAAAGGGGTTTACAACCTGTACGACTCCGAATTACGCCTGTTCAATCCGGACAAAACAAAGATTTCAAAAGAAGTGGTGTCCATCGAGGACATCCAAGACGCTTCTCTCGATGACTTGGTCACAGAACAGCACGCAAACCAGCTCAGAGAAGATGTAGAGTTGATCAACGGCGTATACGAGACGTGGGACTCACAGCCCTATTTAGACGGAGACCTTGCTCCTGTCTTTTTCGGAAGTGCGGTTAATAATTTCGGCATTCAAGAGATGCTTGATACGTTTATCGACATTGCTCCAGACCCTCGATCACGTCCTGCTGACGTTCGCGATGTCCATCCAGAAGAAGAAGCCTTTTCAGGATTCATTTTTAAGATTCATGCCAACATCGACCCGCGTCATCGTGATCGCATCGCCTTCCTGCGCGTGTGCAGTGGACAATTTCAACGCAATACATTCTACTACCACACACGGCTCACGAAGAAATTAAAATTCTCCAATCCAGCAACGTTTCTTGCCCAGGACAAGAGCATTGTAGAGGAAGCATGGCCCGGCGATGTTGTTGGATTGTACGACACAGGCAATTTCAAGATTGGCGATACGTTAACCGAAGGTGAGATCATTCAATTTCGCGGCATCCCCAGTTTTTCACCCGAGATTTTTAAGGAATTGGTGAACCTCGACCCCATGAAGAGCAAACAGCTAGAAAAAGGAATCAAGCAATTGACTGACGAGGGGGTCGCCCAATTATTTATCCGTGAATTAGGCAATCGGAAAATTGTAGGAACTGTTGGAGAGCTCCAATTTGAAGTCATTCAATATCGCCTTGAGCACGAGTATGGTGCGAAATGTGAATTTCAACCCAAGCGCTACTTCAAAGCCTGTTGGATATTAAGTGACAACGAGAGCAAATTGGATGAGTTCAAGCGCATCAAAGGCATCGATATGGTACTGGATAAAGACAAGAATGACGTCTTTCTAGCCCCTTCCAAGTTTCTACTGGACATGGAAATCGCCAATTTTCCCGAATTGGAGTTCCATTTCACCTCTGAATTTAAAACTGCCCAAGTTTAATTGAATGCACGGTTATAACTTGTCCCGAATGAAAGCGTTCGCAAGCTGTTTTACCCTTTTGGTCGTCTTGTCGGGTTTTGGCCTATCGCACATCCATGCCCAAGCGACTGCTGTCGACTCAACCCTTTTGGACGTGGTTCAGATCAGCGGAATGGTTGTAACAGGAGACTCTCTTTCACCACTATCCTTCGCAACAGTCTATCGCATGCGGGACTCCCGTGGGACCATGACCGATGCCAACGGATTTTTTAGCATCCCAGCGCTAGAAGGCGACACCCTGCGGGTGTCATCGTTGGGCTACATCGCACAACAATTCACGGTACCTTCGGACCTACAACTTCCTCGAATGAATGTGGTTCAACCTTTGGGAAGGGATACCATTTCACTGGAAGAAGCCTTCATTTATCCCTGGCCCACCCGGGAGCGATTCCGCGAAGAGTTTATGGAATTAGCTTTAACTAAAGATGCTTATATAGTTGGTCAAGAGAGGCTTGACCCTGAAGCGCTCTATGACAGACTCATGGAAGTTGGCCGAGATGGAACTGAAGTTTATTCGTACACGATGCAACAGGAAGCCATCCAAAACAGCTACAACGGACAGCTCCCTCCTATCTCCTTGTTCAATCCTGTAGCCTGGGGTAAATTCATCCAATCGCTACGAGACCGCTAGGACCTTATGATGCCGAGAAGTCTTCGATATACGCTGGCGATAACCGTTGCCATGTCCATTCAGCTTTCGGGATTGGCTCAGGTCGGTTGGATTCAAGGAACTGTGGGGTCTAGCGATGGCAGCCCACTTCCAGGAGCAACCGTAATTCCCATCGACCAAGCGTCGGCTGGGATGGTGACTGATCGAGATGGAAATTATCTCATTCAGCTCAATGCCGGAGTTCCTTACACGATCCGATTTGGATTCGTTGGTTATCGGACTGAACAAAGGGTGATCACTCCAATCGAAGGGGACACATTGATTTTCCCGATTCGCTTGCAAGCAGGAGTTGCTCTGGCAACCTCCGAAGTTTTTGCCGATGGTGAGCGAACATCTCCCATTCAAAGAATCGACCCCAAAGTCGCCTCTAGAATTCCTTCGCCCCGCGGCACTATTGAAGATTTGCTCATTCAGGCACCCGTCAACTTTAATAGTGAACTCTCCAGTGGATACAACGTTCGTGGTGGGTCTTTTGATGAAAACCTGGTCTATGTCAATGACATTGAGGTCTATCGTCCATTCTTGGTGCGCGCTGGCCAACAGGAAGGATTGTCCTTCCCCAATCCTGACATGGTGGAGTCAATCTCTTTTTCTGCCGGAGGGTTTGAAGCCAAATTCGGGGATAAGTTGAGTTCTGTTTTGGACATCCACTACCGCACGCCAACAAGCAATCGGACACAACTCACAGCGAGCATGCTTGGCGCTCAGGTGCAGCAGGATCTGGTGAGCACACAAGGCCCTGCGGGGCACCGTAAGTTCACCTTGAATTCGGGGTTTCGATTTCGGGACAATAGCTATGTTTTGGGCTCATTGGATGAAGGTGGTGAATACCAACCACGGTACATTGACCTGCAAACCTTCGCCACCTTCGACCCCGATGGTTATGGCCCCTGGGAAATGGAGTTTCTTGGGATGTATGGTCAAAACGACTATCAATTCATTCCAACGACACGGCAAACCGATGTGGGCAGCATCAACGAAGCCTTGCGACTTACCATTTACTTCGACGGACAAGAGGTGACCTCTTTTCGCACTGGATTTGGAGCACTTGCGGTTAATCGCGTTACTGAAAGTACCAAGTGGCGTTGGATTACCTCGGCTTTTTCAACTTCAGAATCGGAATCATACGACATCCTAGGGGCCTATTTCCTCGATGAACTGGAACGTGATTTGGGATCAGACGAGCTAGGCGAAGCCATGAACAACAAAGGGGTTGGCGCATTCTTGAACCACGCTCGGAATCAGCTTGATGCAACAGTGTTGAGTACGGCTCTGAAAGGCTCCACCTTCCACACTCCGAGTCAATCATTTTGGGAATGGGGAGCGAAATTTCAGACAGAACACATCACCGACGCCCTGTCTGAGTGGTCACTCATTGATTCTGCAGGATACATTAGCCCGCATCCTCAGGACAGCATCGGTTATGTGGACAATGGCCCCGACCAAGTGATTGTTTTAAACGACATCATTCGGGCTCAAAATGAAGTCAACTCCAGCCGAGTCCAGGCTTACGTGCAAAGCACTTGGAATTGGGGGAATAAGCGCGGAGATCTCTGGAAATTAAATATCGGAGGTCGTGCGCATCATTGGTCTTACAGTAACCAGATTGTTGGCGGTCCCCGAGGGCACCTCAGTTTTTCTCCCGTATCCAAAACAAGCGACCAGTCCACCGTATGGAACCTGTCGGTAGGAAATTATTGGCAACAGCCTTTCTATCGAGAAATGCGCCAACTCGACGGAGCAATCAATCCGGACATCCGGGCCCAACGTGCGCGCCATGCTGTACTTGGCATGGACCGCATCTTTCAACTGTATGGCCGTCCGTTCAAAATGGTCTCTGAGCTCTACTACAAAGACCTCGATTTTTTGATCCCCTATGAAATTGAAAATGTACGTCAGCGCTATTATGCCAAAAACAACAGCAGCGGCTATGCCACCGGCATCGACTTCATGCTCAATGGTGAATTCATCGACGGTATTCAAAGCTGGTTGCGATTGTCAGCATTGAAAACAGCAGAAGACCTTGAAGACGATGGGTATTTGCAGTATTACAACGACGCAGGTGAGGCCATCATACCGGGTTTCACGTTGAACAATGTAGCTGTAGACAGCAGTTTGATCGAGCCCGGATGGATTCCACGTCAAACCGACCAACGGTTTAATATGAGCCTGTTATTTCAAGATGAGATGCCAGGCAATGAAGCTTACAAAGTTCTTGTTAGTCTTTATTTTGGCACAGGCCTTCCATTTGGACCGCCATCCTTCGAACGGTACAAAGACATCTTGCGCACCCCGACCTACCGCAGAGTCGACATTGGCTTCTCTCGAGAACTGTTCTACAACCAAGACAAGGCGTCAACGAAGAAAGAGCGCAGTGGATTTGTCTCGATCGAAGTCTTCAATATTTTGGGGATCCGCAACACCATCAATCACACGTGGATTGAAGATGTCAATGGAAGGCAGTATGCCATCAGCAATTATTTGACCAACCGAAGGGTCAACCTGAAGGTCAGCCTCTCGTTTTGATTGCGGCTCAGCGCAGAATCGATACGTATCCTGTTTGAACTTTCGTCTCAACCGAAGCGTTTTCTTCCTCTCCCCATTGATAGGTGATCCTGTACAGAAAAAGCTCTGCGTCAAGGTAGTAACCGTTGACACCTCCATGCCAAAAGAACGCTGAGTCCATGGACTCGAATACCAGCACTCCCCAGCGATCATAGACCTGCACATGAAATCCAGAAACGGGACAGGACGCCTTCACTTCCCAAACTTCATTTTGCAAATCGCCATCCGGCGTGAATGCATTGGGCACGTAAATGCTGCAGGGACAATCGTTACCAAGGTTTGAAAAATCATTGACCAGCGTGAAAACCTCATCGTAAACACACCCTACGGAATCTTCTACGCGAATCAAGTGATCGCCCAAAGGCAGCAATGAGAAGTAGCCAGAGGAAGAGGTTTCAGTGCCATTGTAAACATAGACGTATGGCTCATCCCCTCCTACTGCCCGAACGTCAATGCTGCCATTGTCAAACCAAGTGCATCGAACATTTTCCTTGGACTCAACCACCAAGTCCAATTCACTGGTATTGAGGACCTCCACTTCCACACTTCCTTGACAGCCGAATACATTCTGAACATCGATGGTGTAAGCCCCTCCTGACAAACCAACAAACGAGCCCGTGTCTTGCCAACTGTCTCCACCATTGATACTAAAATCGAACGTGCTTGATTCGTTTACTTGCACCGCAATTTGGCCCTCGCCATCACTGCAGTGCTCATTGACAACTGACACCAATTCAAGGGCCGGCTCATCCTGTGCCAAAGTGATCGTCTGGTTGAACACGCAACTGTTTCCGTCCTGCACTTCAAGTGTATAAGTGTTGGATGGCAAATCCGAAAAGGAACCGTTGCCCAATTGAAGCGCACCGTTTAAGACATATTCATACGGGGCCAATCCGCCCTCACTAGACGCCACGACACTGCCATCGTTACCATTACAGGATTCTCCAACAACATTTACTGCGACATCAAAACCAATGCAAAGTGCCTCTTCACAAGCCGTTGTCGAACTGTTAAGAAGGTTCTGAAGGTCCTGCGTCACATACGTCTCCATTCGCGCCACCTGGCCCTCTGAGAACATGAATAAACAAGCGTCATCACAATAGTCCATGTAGGACGGCCATAAAATGGGAGCTGTACAATTCACAATGGTTTGGCCACTAGGACATCCAAATTGAGGGCCATCTGTAGCAGGCGTGTCGGCCACAAAATCATCACCTGCACAGCCTCCTCCGCCCCACGGATGCTCCAAGAATAAATAATGTCCCACTTCGTGTGTGATTGTTCGCCCCATATCGAACGTTCCGCTGATTGTATTTCCTCCGCATGTAACACTCCCAAAGTATTGTGGATCACAGGTTACTCCATCCCCTGAGCCATTTCCTCCCAAAGGGGAATACCCCAATGTCCCACCACCGATGGTGCGAACAAAAAAGTTGAGATAACCCGCCCAAGAGGCATCGTTATCTCCTGTTGTCTGATCCAATGTGACAGCATAGTCACCTTCGTCCAATCCGAATCCATCTGGATGATCCAACGTCGCCAAACAAAAGCTAATGCAAGATTCACCATTGTCAATGGAAGGCCAGATCGTCGTTTGTGACTCCACCCATTCAGCCAAATCTCCATTCGTCGCGGCGAAGTCCTCATTGAGGGTTTCGACCTGGGACACAGCCATTTCAATGGCACAGTCGATTGGAATTCCTGTGCTTTGAAAATGCACAGCCACAGGAATCAGCAACGGGACATCGCACTCGAGGCGATCCGTTGCACCCGCGTTTACCGCATCCACGCGATCACTATACGCTCTATCATAACCAGGAAGCCCCATCATATGAGCATGAACGGAATCTGTACCGCAGGTTCTTTGACCCCAAACATTTCCCACTGTCAGTAGACTCAAGACGACAAACAGCAAGCGGTTGAATTTCCTACTCATAGATCTGAGGCAGCTTTGTTACTATCAAATAACTGCAAGAAAATCGGATTCGTTGCATGGTCATCAAAGCAGAGCGTCTTTTCTTGAGAAATCACGACGTTCCGAGTATTTTCTTCGAGTAGAAATAAAATCTATGCGCAATTCAGTCGTAAAAACACAAGGCTTTTTGAACACAAATGACGCATTGCTGTGCAAACCTCATCTGTTAAAACACTTCATTCCCTTTATGTAGGTTGTAATTTTCGGTGCATGATTCGTCCAAGAGACATCCCTACTCCGTTTTTCATTCATCTCGTACGTTGGAGCAGATTCGTGTTGGTCTTCAGTTGCAGTTTACTGGCTTCCAAAAACCATAGTGGTCAAGCCTACTTTCTCAATGGAACGGCGTCGCCCATTGAAGGGGACTGTTATCAATTAACGACAACGCAAAGCAATCAGAACGGAACCATTTGGAACGGAGAGTTCATCGACTTGGACTCCCCCTTTGAACTGTCCTTTACCATGAATTTCGGAACAATTGATGTCACCGGTGCAGATGGCATGGTTTTCGTCCTGCAGGATGTCGGAACAGATGCCTTGGGACAAAGCGGAGGAGCATTAGGGTTCAATGGATTTGACCCCAGTTTTGGCGTTGAATTTGACACGTGGAACAATGGTCAATATGGTGATTTAGCCCAAGATCACATTGGGTTCATTTCTGATGGCTCCGTCAATCATGCCCCACCGACAGGTCTTGGCGGCCCGGTTCAGGCAAGTTTAGAGAACATCAACATCGAGGACGGTGCTGATCACCCTGTTAAGATCACGTGGGATCCGGAAACCCAAATAATCGCCGTTTACTTTGATTGCGCCTTTCGGTTGGCTGAACAGATTGACTTAGTTGCCGATATTTTTAATGGCCAGAACTTGGTTTACTGGGGGTTTACGGGGAGCACTGGGGGATCCTTTAACAATCAGAGTGTCTGTCTCTCCGAGAACATCATCGCCACAGGTCCTGAGACAGTCATCTGTCCAGGTGCATCCGTTGAACTGAATGTCGTTGGAGCTCCCAATGCAACTTACACCTGGGACCCTCCCACCTTTCTCTCAGATCCGAACAACGCAACAACCTGGTGCACTCCTGACTCAAGCATGGCGTATACAGTTACGTACGAAGGGTTTTGCGATGCTGAAATCACCGATTCTGTCTTTGTATTTGTGGAACCGCTCGTCGCCTCGGCTGAAACCTTGGCGGGAACGACCATCACGTGCGACATCTCACAAATTGAATTGTTCGGTGCTTCCAACTTTCCAAATGGCGTTTCTTACGACTGGCAAAACGATGACCCTGGAAACTTCGTCTCCAACTTAGGTCCCAATGCCACCGTGAATGCCGCGGGTATCTATACGTTGATTGTGACAAGTGATGATGGTGTTTGCATCGATGAGGTCAGCGTGGAGATCACCTCTGATTTCAGCACGTTGGACGTTATTTTGTCTTCTTCCGGTGCGCAATTTGATTGCACCACTGAATTTTTAGAAATCACGGCAACAGCAGCAGCCGATGCTCTATTGGAATGGAACATTCCATCGGGAGCGAATTGGGACTGGATATTGGAACCCGCAGTTATCGAGACTTCGACGCCTGGATCTTGGAGCGTCACCTCAACCAATCCCGCCAATGGATGCTACACTGAAACCACCCTGGTCCTCGAAGTCGATTTCACCGATCCACAGGTAGAAGCTGGCTGGTCTGACACCATTACATGCGCGTCTCCTGCTGCCTCGATTTATGACATCCTCATCACTCCCGAAAGCTATACTCCGATGCTCGACTGGAACTGGAGCGAGGGCAGCCTCAATGCCGTCGACCCGCTCAATCCAATCGCATATCTACCGGGGACG
>JAPKAW010000226.1 GCA_028825055.1 Flavobacteriales bacterium
GGACAGCTAACTCAAGTCAAAGAAAACCGTGTGCAAAATGTTGTTTGTTACCATCTGAATACGGAATGGTGGGTGCACAATGCGTACGGCATGAAAACCGACACGATCCACATTGAACGCAAATCCAACTGGGCGCTGTACAATTTTTCCAACCCCGGGTTTGACCGGGATTTGATTTCCGAAGCATTGACCGAATCGATGTTCTTGGCCTTAGAAAATCCGCTACTCAATGAAAGTATGCGTAAACTGGAAAACTTAGAGGAGCGATGGAAATCCGATTGGACTCCGATTTCTATACGTCCTGCCTCTGTTCCAGCTGGGAAAATATCAAAAGCATTGGCATCTGTCGTTACGATTGATGCCGCTGATGGTCACGGAAGTGGATGCATTATCTCAGCCGATGGGTACATCGTGACCAATCACCACGTGGTATCCGATCCGACCTTGGATTACACCGTTTATTTTGACAACGGCCAGTCATTGACCGCATCAATCGTCCGTTTCCACCCTATTTACGATTTGGCACTCCTCCACGTTGACACCGTTGGACTCCAACCTTTCTTTATCAGTTTGGATGAATCCATTGATGTCGGTGAAGAAACCTTTGCCATGGGCACACCTTACGACATTGACTTGGGCGCTTCGGTCACTAAAGGCATTATTTCTGGTAAACGGAAAGATGGTGAACGGACTTTGATTCAAACAGATGTCAGCATCAGCCCTGGGAATAGTGGCGGAGCTCTTGTCCATACAGACGGAACATTGATTGGAATTGTCAATGAAAAAGTGCTCGGCATGGGCGTAGAAGGCATTGGGTTTGCCATCCCTGCACATCTGATTCAAGAAGCGCTCATGATTCAACTCACACCCGAAAGCGACTAAGCTCTCTAATCTTTTTGTGCCACAACCATGCGCGGAGATCCTTGCAGGTCAGTCATAATTTGAACTTTACACCAACCGGGCTGAGTAGAGAGTAACGAAGCAACGTCATCCGCATGGTCACGATGGCATTCGAAGCCTAGCCAGCCAGCGGCATGCAACCACTCCCCACTCATGCAGCCTACCGCGATGGCTCTGTAAAAGCACAGCGGATCGTTATCAGCAACAAACAATGCGTCTGCTGGCTCGTGGGATACTACACGATCTTCCATGGTCTCCTTCTCCGAAACAGGAATGTAGGGTGGATTCGACATGATAACGTCCCAGCCTCCATTGGGGATATTATGTTCCGTGAATGGAGCTTGAGCCCGGACGTCACATTTTATCCAATCTAAATCACCATACCCAAGCCTTATCGCGTTTTCTCGAGCCAACTCAAGCGCGTTTATGGAAACATCAGCTCCGGTTACATGATCCTTTGGACGTTGGGACTTCCAGCCCAATGCCATGCATCCCGATCCCGTTCCAATGTCCAAAACATGCTGAGGTTCATGACTCAATTGGTGCCCCAATAAATGGCGAACCAATTCCTCTGTTTCAGGACGAGGAATCAACGCACGTGAATCGATGGACAATGTCAGACCTAGAAAATGTGATTCTCCCAAAATGTATTGCAACGGCTCACCTTCCTTGAAACGATCGCAGCATCGTGCCAATGTATCCAATGCCGATTCGTTGGGCTGCCAATCGTTTACAATTCGTTGACCACGATCTAGCCTGCTCACCGCGTCAAGCAGGACACGGGTCACTGATTGAATCTCACGGTCCTCATACTTTCCTCCCAGTCGAAGGGCAATCCATCGCTGAACAGTATGAAGCTGATTGTTGGCAGGCCAAGGCCCTTTGCCACGTTCTATAAAACTCACAATGGCTTGCTTCCAAAGCCATGACTTCCAACCATCAAATGAGCTGTAGATATATTGGTTGCCAATGGAATGCTGTGAACGTCACATTGCCGCAACAGCATATTGATATCCGGTTCGTGCGGATGTTTTCCCATAGGATCTCGAAAGAAAATCACTGCATGAACGAGCCCTTCCGTAATGCGTGCTGCAATTTGCGCATCCCCACCCAAAGGACCACTTGCCAAGCACTCCACGCTCAACCCTGACTCTAGGATTCGACCTCCCGTTGTTCCGGTTCCGACGAGATTAAATTGTTCAAACCACTCGCGATGAGATTCTACAAATGACACCAAGGCTGTCTTTTTGCCATCGTGAGCAATTAATGCAATGGTCTTCTTCGCTGGGGAATCGTTCATGTTCAAGGCTTCTTTTTCCAAACCAATGTTTGGTGGGGTGGCACTTCTACTTGGCCCGCAGGCTCTATGTCTCCCCAAGCTATGACGTAGGTATCGTCAATGCCCAAAGAAACCACTCTGTTTTCGTTGCCAAAATTTGAAGCAACAACCACCTCACTGCTGCCCTTTGTTCGTTTCCATGCCAACACTTCATCGATGAAGTCCGTTGGAATCAACTTCGGCCATCCTCCAAAAGGGCCATTCCAAAGCGCCTCTTCTTCATGATGCAATGCATTGATCGTTTGGTACAAGTTGGTCTTGAAAAAATCACCCCAAATAACCGTGTCTTTTTCAAAAAAACGGAGCCGCTTGGATATTCCTGCCTCCTGACCAGAGTACACCAATGGCATTCCAAACAACGTTCCCGCAAGCATCGCCATCGCATCGCCATTGACTCCCATGCGCTCCGCAATGGTTCCGTTCCATGAGTTTTCATCGTGGTTGGTCACAAACATCATACGGAATGCATCTTCACCAAACCTCATGGAGTCCATGGCAAGAGCTGATCGAATGGAATCAACTGACCATTCCATACGCGCCACTTGATTCATCACATGGTGCATGTGCCACGCATAGGACATGTCAAATGCACGGTCATGGTGATCTGGCACCTCTGCTTCTGCGAGCATGAAAACTTCCGGCTTGACCCGCTCAAGTTGACGTCGGGCTTTGTTCCAAAATCCAGTTGGCACCTTCCCGGCGACATCGCATCGGAACCCATCAATGTCGGCCTCAACAACCCAGAACTCCATGGCGTCGGCCATCGCATCATACAGCCCGTTTTCCTGTCCGTGCTCCCAATCCAACTGAGTCACATCCCACCAGTCCGTTCCTGTTGGAGGCTGCAAGTTTCCCGCTTCATCCAACAAGAAAAACGAGCGGTTTGTCTCCGTCCAATCACTATCGAAAGCCGTATGATTCGCGACCCAATCCAAAATCACTTTCATGCCCAACTCATGCGCTGCAGTAACCATGTTTCTCAAATCATCCATCGTCCCAAAGGCTGGATTGACCTCCAAATAACTTTTGGCGCTATAAGGCGAACCCAAGCTTAAAGAACCGGGCTGAACCATGTAATTATTGGCGTTCTCACCACCTTTTCGGTTCAACTCTCCTATGGGATGTATAGGCATCAACCACAGAATATCCGTGCCCAACGCCTTGATTCGAGGCAAGTCGGATTGAAACGAAAGAAGGGTGCCTTCTGGGGTGTGCTGTCGAACATTCACCTCGTAAATCGTGGCATTTTTCGACCAATCTGGATGAACTAATCGATCTCCAGATGTGCCTTGACCCAATGATTGAG
>JAPKAW010000227.1 GCA_028825055.1 Flavobacteriales bacterium
AGCAGGTCCTTCGGACGTGGCAGCTTCAGGATACCGTGATCGAAAACAAGTCAACAGACGGGATTTTTTACGGACCGAATCACCAAATGTGGTTTTTTGTTCCAGAAGGTGGTTTGGATTCCGAGGCCGAATATGACTTTAGCTTGGACATTGCTGATGGAACTCATGCAGAGGCGTCGACCAACATGATTGCGACTCAAGCAGGCAACATCACGCAACCTCCTCCTGGTGTCACGAACTTCAAATTTGGCTTCGCAAGCATTGGTTTTCAGACGACGTATCCTGACATCACATTCAAGTGGTCCTCCACAGAAGGAGCGAGCCAATACGATATCTCCATGCGTATTCACGTGACGGAACGGATTTGGGCTGATTTGGAACATACACAATTGGTAGACGAGTTGGACCGGATCATTGAGTGGCCGATGGGTTCGTTGCGGACTGATACGGATGAAGGAGGAGAAGTGCTTCAAAAAGAAGTGAATGGCGAACGATTCTTCACCACGTTATCGACGCAATTGGTAGAAGACCCTTACATCACTCGTGTTTTGGGTTCATGGGACGAAGACGTTCAAATTGCCCGGGCGTTTGACTTTATCTTAACCATTGCCAACGAAGAATTGGCGACATACCTCGAAATCAACAGCCCTGTTACGGGGGTGATCCAGGAGCGTCCTGAATACACCAACATTAACGGTGGGTTGGGCTTGTTCGCTTCTCGCGCGAGTCAGGGAGTTTATGGGGTTGGTTACACAACGAGCACCATCGAACAGTTGATGGAGGGTGATGCGACTGCAGCGTTAAATTTCTGCACGCCAAACCCGTTCTCTGACTTTTTCTGCGACTGATTACTGCCATGCCTCATACACTATCGACCAAGCTTCAGGAGGCTACCATTGAACTTTCAATGGGGCTATACACCATTCGGTTTCATGCGGAATCTGTTCTGGATTTGAATCACGTGAAGCGGGTGGAAGAGGCACGTCGCGAGTTGGTCAGAGGTGGCGAAGGTCCAGTCCTTGTTTTGATTCCGAAGAATGTCGCGCTCGTAGAACAAGAGGCATTGGCTTGGATGGGTTCGCCAGATGCCATGGCCGGTGTTCCGGCTCGGGCCATCGTGGTGCCGTCGTCCATTCAGGTTCTTCGCGATCGCATTCGATGGGCCTTGTTCAAACCTTCGGTTGCATTCCGAGTGTTCCGCAATCCCCAAGTCGCCAAAGGCTGGGTGTTGGATACGTGGTACGATGACCAAATCGGTCATGAAGTGGACGCTTTCGTTGGGCTAGAAGCCGACGAATAAAGAGGCTTTTCCAGGCTAGAATCCTACCGAAAATTGATTGTGCTTATCGCTGAATCATCAACCGTTCCGTCATTCCGTTTCTTGTAAAGAAATAGGTGCCGGATGCCATGGAAGCGGGTACAGTCCAACGGTCTGTTTTTCCAGAGGCCACTTTCTGACCATTTACATTTGACAAAACCCATGGTGCATTGCTCTGTCCTCCCCACTGAATGCTTGAGCCCAAGCGTGCGGGGTTTGGATGAGATAATGGATTGGGGGCCATTTCGAGGGTTACATCGTTCTGAGTTTGTAAGTCTTGATACGTAGAAAAGGTAGGTATACCAAGCGTTGTTGTGATTTCGAGAAGAGGGAATCCCATGCCTTCCCCCCACCATTGGTAGATCGTTTGGATGCGTTCGATGAGAAACGGTTCACCCAGTTGTTCAATCAAAATGCTGTCATTGGCCACCAGTTCGGTTTTGACTCTCAAAACATCGTATGAACCACTCGGTAAAATGAGCGTACCCCATCCATCGGCTGTCACTTCGCGCGTTTGATTGAGCCAATAGCCCAAAATTCCAGTCAAGTCCAAAGCAAACGATCCGCTGCTAGAAAACGTCTCTCCATATGTGAAAGGCAACGGGAAAAACTCATCGATATCATCGTACGCCACGGGCAGGTCGAATCCCGAAGAGCTCAACCCTATGCCAGCAATGGCATAATGGTCGTTCCCCGTTTGGTAAAAGCTGTTGAAGCCATCCAAGGGAATGCCAATGTCGATACCAAGGTCTGGAAATTCTGTAGGTAGAAAGAAATCACATTGATACGCTGAATTGAATGGACTATTGAAGGCCAATGTTGCTGTGATGGAAGCGTCGCTCATCGGGCTAGGCGTCAAAGGCGCATCGCCCATAGAGATTAAGTTACTCGCGTCCCAGATGGCATTCTCGCCAATGGTTTCCAAGAGCCCAAAGTCTAAAACAACAGTATTTACCAGAGGGTAAGTCGTTCCTCCTTGGGGCATGTCATCAGATTCAAGCGTTACCTGAAATTGAGCAGAGTTTCCAAAGAGGACTGCGATGACCAAAAGCACTGTAGTCGGTATATGAGTCATTGTGTAGAGTTATATTCAAATGTGAAGCTACAATTCTTCGTTTAAAGAAGCCTCTCGTTTTTTACGCCGTTCTCCCCAGGTGTTGAATTCGCGTTGAAAGCGCAATCCGACACCTTGTGTTGTTGCACCATCGGGTGATGACCATTCGGGGTTCTGTCTTGTGTGACCGGTGACTTGGAAATTTCCATTTTCATCCAAATCATAGCTAAGGGTCATGTCTTGCAATTGGACGTTCTGGGTGGAAATCTCCCTCAATTGATCGGTTCCGATGGCTCCTTCAACGTGTAAACGGTCATCGAGTAGTCGCGTACTGAGGGCGACAGCCAAAGCTTGTTCACCCCGTGTCGGATCAGTGGCATAGTCAAATCCGATGTCCATATCAGGAGAAATCTGAGAGATCCAATGGCCCAACTGACTTGCGATAAAAGCGGTGCTTTTGTCTTGCATGTTTTCTCCTCCTATGCCTGATGTAATTGGATCTGGACTGAGAAATTGATTCAAAACGAGGAGACTTAGGGCTTGTCGATTGAGTTCCTCTTCGTTGATCAGAGCACCTTCAACGAGTGTTTTGAGTTGCGGTGAAGCTTCGGGTAAATCAATTGAAAAGCCAATGTTGGGTCTCATCAGAGCACCTTGAAGCTCGAGGTTGAGGTTGACGGGAATTCGTCCGGGTAAGTTGTCTTCATCAGGCAATAAGCCTTCTAGATTTGTGCGGACAGCATAGAGCGTATTCAAATTAATCTCGGCTTCGTAAGGATCACCGAACCATGAAATGGTGCCGCCAGGTTCAATGTCGAATTGTTTGTTGATCAAATTCTGAAGCGTAAAAAAGTAGGAGCCTTTCACGACTTCTAATTGTCCGTTCATATTGATTTGCTCAAAATCATTGATTTTAATGGCTAAATCCCCCGTAGTAACCCCCATTATTTCGTCTCCCACACTTTCGTCAAAGATGATTCGAGCTACGGCATCCTCTGTAACCTCGATGTTCAAATCGACTCGAAAGCGTGAGAGGTCTGGAGTGACTCTTTGAGCGTCCTCAGATGCTGTTAGGGGCTTATTGAAATGAATGAAGGAGGCGTACGAAGCGTCTGAAGCGCCGTCTAGAGGAAGTGCAAAGCGGGTTCCCGAAGCGGTTTTTAAACGGG
>JAPKAW010000228.1 GCA_028825055.1 Flavobacteriales bacterium
GGATGCTTCGGTACGGCCACAGCCATGGTGCATGTGAAGCCACAACCAGTTGCTGCTTTTGACATGAATGTTGATAACGGATGTGAGCCTCTCAATACCATTTTTAGCAATACCAGTGAAGGTGCAGATAGCTATGTTTGGAGCCTTGGAAACGGACAAGCTCCTGAGAGCATGGTAAGCTCTTCTGATGTTGAGTGGACTTACGAGACCAGCGGTGAACCCACCATGTTCTCGGTTACTTTGATTGCCATTGACGCCCTGGGCTGCACGGATGAGCGCACTGCGGAAATCAATGTTCTACCAACTCCAGTCTATACTCTGGACTTGGGGTTTGCAGAAGCATGTTCTCCATTTGAAGCGACCATGCCTGTGATGGAGAATGCCGAAACGAATTTTTGGTCCTTTGGTGATGGAACCATGTCCAACGAAACGACTCCTTCTCACAGCTGGTTCAATAATTCCGACGTACTTGAGAACCACACCATTCAATTCCAAGGCGCCAACGCATACGGTTGTTTGAATCAAGTGAGCACTACCATAGCGGTCAAACCTCAGCCAATCGCAGGCTTTTCTAAGAACTTGAATGAAGGATGTGCTCCTTTGGACGTCATCTTCTCGAATGAAAGCATTCGTGCTGACTTCTTTGATTGGGACTACGGTAACGGACACGAAAACTCCTTTGGCAACACATCAGATCACGATTACACCTACCAGAGTGAATCTGATTTGACGACATACACAGTCGAATTGACAGCAACGCATGCGTTGGGTTGCAGCGATGTAAAATTGGATTCCTTGACCGTATTCCCGAGCGTTTTCGCAACATGGATAGGATCCATTGAAGGCTGTGCTCCATTTGAAACCAATCTCGAGCACATCGGAACTGGTCTGGAAACAATTCAGTGGGATTTGGGCAATGAAACTCTGGCGACAGGGCCATTGGCTGCTACGACGTATGCAGGTGAGATGGGGACCGATGCCAGCTACACAGTATCATTGGCCATCATAAGTGAAAACGGCTGTACCGATCAGTCAAGTTTTAACATCACTGTTCACCCCGCGCCATTGACTGGTTTGTCCATGGATACAGATGCCTCTTGCGCAGAAACGGAAGTTGTGGTGTCCAACACCTCTGCTTTCGCAGACAGCGTGGTATTGAACTTGGGCAATGGACCGACATTGATCAATACCGGTTTGACGAGCATCCCTCTGAACTATTCGAATGATAGTGCTACGGATTTGACGGTCCTACTGACTCAAGATGTTTTCACTGATTTCGGTTGTTCTGCAACGGCAACACTAGCCCATACGGTTCATCCGAAAGTAACCGCTGCAATCGAAACTCCAGAAGCCGCCTGCACACCAGCTCTTGTTCAATTGAGCAACTCCTCCATCAACGCCAACGGCAGTCCTTTGTGGATATTCGGAGATGGAAACATGTCAGAGGCAAATGCTCCAGAGCACCTCTTCAACAGCCAAAGCAGCACGGATTCGACGTATGTCGTCACCTTGATTGCTCAAAGCATTGCCGGATGTTCGGACACGGCTAGCGTTGAGCTGGTTGTTTGGGGAACCCCTACAGCACAGTTGAGCTTGAACAATTTGGAAGGCTGCTACCCTGTAGAAGTCACTTTTGAAAACACGAGTGAAGGACAAACCATGAACACATGGGCCTATGGGAACGGTGAAACATCCGTAACCAATGATAGCCTGCACAGCAAGGTGTTCTTCAATCCAACACAGGAACTCATTACTTACGAAACGATATTGACAGCAGCAAATGAACATGGATGTGCAACGGAAGCAATGGTAAGCTTTGAGGTCGCGCCGCATTTAAATGCTGCTTTTGATGCTGTGAGTGCGGGTTGTTCTCCTGTGAATGCGCAGTTGATCAATCAATCTGAAGGCGCTGCTTCTTTCATCTGGAACTTTGATGATGGCTCATTGCTTTCGAACGAAACTCAACCCAATCACACCTTTGTGAACACCACCGATGAGGATATGACTTACGAGATCCAGCTGATTGCACAGTCAGCCTATGGCTGTGTTGATACGGTTTCAGTTGGCGTGCATGTTTACCCCATGCCCCTTGCAGAGTTTTCTGTGACGCCAATTACGCAGACGTATCCGAATGCAACCGTTGGGATCAACAACATGAGTCTATCTTCTGATGCTGCGGTGCAGTACTGGAGCTTTGGCGACGGTGCTGAATTGGCTGGAGAGCAACCAATTTTTCACACATATAACACCTGGGGAACCTACAACATCACCTTGCTTGTTGATAATGGATATTGCGCTGATGCTCAGACTGAACAGGTGCAAATTCTTTCCCCAAATCCCGTTGCTGATTTTGTTGGAAGCGGTGCTGGATGCGCTCCCCTTTTGGTAGCGTTTGACAACCTCTCCAATCATGGCGCAGGGTTTGTTTGGGACTTCGGTGATGACTACATGACGTCTGAAGAGTCTCCTGTTCACGTTTACACGCGTCCTGGAGTTTACAATGTTTCATTGACAGCCATAGGTTACGAAGGGCAAGAGCATGAAGCCATTCATTATGCGACAGTAGAGGTTTTCCCAACGGCAACTGCAGCCTTTGTATTCAGCCCTTCTCAGGTAGTCGCTCCAGATCAGCCGGTTGAGTTTATCAACCTCTCTGATGAGGATGCTACTGAATTCCTGTGGACTTTCGGAGACGGCATGGTCAGTACGGAGGCAAATCCAATCTACACGTATTCCGAGCCTGGACTTTATGATGTTTCCTTGACCGCGAACAATGTCTTCAATTGCCCAAGCACGTTCATCCTGGAACAGGCCATTGAAGCGACAAGCGGCGGCTTTATGGAATTCCCTACTGGTTTTACCCCAAATAACGGAGGGTCAAACGGCGGTGGATACGATCCTGCGAGTCTAGACAACGATATTTTTCATCCTCATCACTTGGGAATCATAGAGTACGAAATGGTCGTATTCAACAAGTGGGGAGAGTTGATCTTCCGCTCAACCGATCCATACATCGGTTGGGATGGATATTTCCACGGACGCATCGCTCGTCAAGACGTGTATGCATGGAGGGCAACTGCCCAGTTTAGCAACGGTCACCGCGTTACAAAAGCGGGTGACGTGACACTCATCATCCAATGAACCCATCTCCTATGATCTATAATTTGAAAACCATTGCTATGAAACGCATTCTCGTCATCGGGGCCCTTCTGGGTGGATTATTCGCAGCGGAAAGCCAGGCGCAAGATTTGCGCTTCACACAATCCAATGCGATCCCTACATCAGTCAACCCGGCTTTCGCTGGTTCTTTGGACCGCGCTCGTTTGGTTAGCGTATACCGAAACCAATGGGCAAGCATGCCCGGTTCTTATGTGGGTTGGCATGTCGCTCACGATTGGTTCAACCGCGAGTTGAATAGCGGATTTGGCATCCTCTTCTCACAAGAAGAAGCCGGCGCTGGTGCTTTGAATACGACTCGTTTTGCCATGCAATATGCTTATGAAGTACCTCTTGGGAATGGGTGGCGTTTGCGTCCTGCGTT
>JAPKAW010000229.1 GCA_028825055.1 Flavobacteriales bacterium
CCGCCATCATTTTCATCCAGGACCAATTCAGAAGCGAAGGCGGTACCAAATCCATCGGACATCCAATTGCCTCCGGTGTTCATGAGGTCGGTTGGCTCAGCGGTTGTGCTGTACAAATCAATGCCCATGGTCTCCGCAAGTACGTCAGGAATCGCATCGTCTTCTGGTCGAGGACGGTTGTATATCCAGTCGACCAATACACGGTCATCATTCCAATTGCCATACACCGTATTTGCACCGTAATCCCGGATCCAGATGGTGTTGTATTCGGTTTCCACGATCTCCACGTTTTCCAAGGTGAGCGGTCCACCGCATTCGTTTCCGGTCAGGTAGGACGCTGCTTCGCTCGGGTCATCAGCAAAAACAATTACCAAACATTCGTTTTGAGCGCCTGCTACAATTTGCTTCTGAATGCAGGGAAACGATGTCCATGAGATGGTCAAAGCTTCGACCTCTTCCCATTCAGCGGCTGTCCTGATGTTGTCGTAGGGTGGGGGAGTCTCAATACCCCGTGAGGCCAAGGGGGCAAAACCAACGCGCTCTATGTGGTTGCGTTCTCCTTCTGTAATGGCATGGGGCCATCCCGTTGCGCTTTGTGAAAACGCGTTGACATTAATCAGCAAACAAACTGTCAGAAGCAGGCGTTCAAAATGAGTTGATTTCATCATGTTACAAGTTGGATACGAAATTACAGCAAGTCGGACCGACAGCCTAAGCTCATTCAGAGAGGAGTCGGGTCAGCAATTCAGGATCTACAGCATGGCCACCCTCAAAAGTGTGGGTGCGATGAGGGATGCCATGCGCCTGAAGAAGACTCGCGGTGTCGCTTAGCAGTTGCGTATCGAAATAAGGATCAGCCCCCCCAAGAGCCACATCAATGGGTGTGGAGATCAAAGGTTGAATTTCATCCTTCCAATCCAAGTCGGGAGGAAATACACCGGCCCAAAAAATCAATCGACTGAATGACACGTTTCCTAAACTAGCCCAGCGCGCTGCTGTAGCAACTCCTTGCGAGAAGCCAAGTAAAGCAGGCTTGCGATCCGTCAGGGCAAGGTGGGCTGTGAGGGCGTCTAAATAGCGCACATAATCCACCATGTCGGTCAAGCGGTCTTCTTTGGTCATCCATGAAGCTCCCACCCGACCAGCAGTCCCCTCGTTATAAAACCGGTGAAACCCTTCGGGGGCAACAATGGTCCATCCCAGATCAGCCAACGGTTGGAATCGTTTTAAGAAATACTGAGGCAATTGGCCGTATCCGTGCAAGGCAATGAGGACTCGGGAGTTGGTTTTGATCTCTGGTCCAAGCGTGAAATAACGCGCTGTTTTGGTGACCTCAAAGTGGTGCGATTCAGGGGACATGAATAGGGATTACCAGGCAATTTGGAGGGATGCGCTATCGCCTTGAGCGATGTACAATGAGTCAACCATTTCCGTCCATTCATTGTTTCGATAGACGCGGTAGATGTATGGCAAATACCGATCGGCTTCGATGTTACAAGACCGTTGAACGTCCACGTCCAGTCCCGTGTAGTACTCCCATGCATTGGAGCAAGTCGCGTACGTTCCGACTATGTTGAGCGTTCTAAACTCGATGGCATCGTCAGTCTGAAATGGATTGGTATTGATCAATTGAATGTAGACGTTTGCCCGGGGCATAACGTCAAAATCGAGAGAGAGCACTTTGGAGTCGATAAAAACATCGGGATTGATTGACTCTTCCAAAGAAAACCAATTAAGTCCGCTAGCGGTGAGCCTGTAATCCAAAGCATTGACCCGCTGAAAGTTCAATTCTCCGATGCCGGAGCCATCGGTTTGTGTGTTGGCCACCGTCTCGTAATTTCCATTGAGAATGCCATCAGCCAATACCCGTCTTGCCAATGTGAGCTGGATGTCGGGGACCACGGTTTCTGCATCGGCATGCTGCGCATGGACTTGGATCTGCAGTTGGCCATCCGGTTCTGGACGGCAACCAAGCGCAGAGAGGACCGCAATCAAAAAACACTGGCCAGACAGAGCGTTCATCATGAAACAACTTGAAGTTTCGCGAATTTTAGCAGCAATTGTTTTTGACCCGCCGAAGGGAAAAACACGGTTGCCTTTTGATTCGGCGCCTCCCCCTCAATACGTGTTATTTTTCCTTTACCAAAACGTTCGTGGTGCACTTGAGTGCCTTCCTGTAGGTCGCTGCTGGATGCAGCTTGCGCGGTGGCCTGCCGTTCGGGTGAAGGGCTTCCCTCCATCCGTTTTAAGGGCTTTCCGGCTGCCGATTTTGGAATGACAGGTGCCGAGGCTCCTTTGAATGGACTTGCAGTGTTCTGAGGTTGAGCTTTTTTCGAAAGTCGTTCAAAAGCGGATTGAGGTTGGTTTTTTCCGCTACTCATGGATTGCCAAGTATTGCGCGCGGCCTCCATGCCAGCCCCACCTGCGAAAGGATTGGGTTTGGCTGCTTGGGCAGATGGCATGATGACACATTCGGGGTCAATCTCTTCTAAAAACCGACTGGACTCTGCTTGAATGAGTTGTCCCCATTTGTAGCGGGTCAGTGCATAACTCAACGTGCAGCTTTTTTCTGCTCGCGTGATGGCAACGTAAAAAAGCCTGCGTTCTTCTTCCATGTCCGCTCGCGACTCCATGGCCATTTGACTGGGGAAGAGATTCTCTTCCATGCCAACTACGAATACGTGCGCAAACTCCAATCCTTTTGCCGCATGGATGCTCATGAAACCGACTTTGTTGTCATCCCCATCATCTTGATCGGCATCGGTCAGTAGGGCAACGTCCATCAGGAATTCACCCAATGTGGGAACGTCATCGGGATTACTTGCTTTCGATTGATCAGTGAAGGCCTTCATGCCATTCAGTAATTCTTGTAAGTTGTCATAACGCGCAACACCTTCAGGTGTTTTGTCCTGATACAGCGTATGAACGAGTCCCGTATGTTTGGCGATATGCATGCCTAAATCGTGGGCATCTTTGGTTTGCATTTCCGCTGCAAAACCTTGAACCATTGTTGTGAAATCCTGAACCTTGCGGAGCGCAGCTCCCTGTATGCTTACTGGCGGATTGAAGGGGTCTGTCACCAATTCCCAAATGGACAGGTCACGTTCAGTTGATTCCACAAGTAACCGATCCATGGTCGTTTTCCCTATGCCACGTGCCGGGTAATTGATGACCCGTTTGAGGGCCTCTTCATCTCGATGGTTTGCAGTCAATCTGAAATAAGCGATGAGGTCTTTAATCTCCTTGCGTTGATAGAATGATAACCCTCCGAATATGCGGTATGGGATATTGAGTTTTCGAAAGCTTTCCTCAAAAGCTCGTGACTGCGCATTGGTGCGATATAGAATGGCAAAATTCTTCCAATGGACTTGTTGCTGGGTGTGCACGTCAAAGACTTTCGACGCGATGAGCTTGCCCTCTTCGTTGTCTGAATAACACCGGTTAATTTGGATGCGTTGACCCGCTTCATTGGAGGTCCAAACAACTTTCTCAATCTGCTCTGTATTGTGAGCGATGACACTATTGGCCGCGTTCACGAT
>JAPKAW010000230.1 GCA_028825055.1 Flavobacteriales bacterium
GGTCAAAGCATTTAGCCTCTTTGTGGCCGTACCCGGAACGAAAGTCGACGGACACGACTACATCGACCAGGCCATCCAAAATGGCGCAATCGCCATTGTTGCAGAACGGTTGCCTGAAGAAAAAAAGGAAGGGATTGCCTACATCCGCGTTCACGATACAGCCGCGTCACTCGGGCCCATTGCGGCAAGCTATTACGATCATCCGAGCGCTTCTATGAAGGTCATCGCCGTGACCGGAACCAACGGAAAGACGACCACCGTGAGCTTATTGTACCAGCTTTTTCGTTCGATGGGACGCAAAGCAGGGATGTTTAGCACCGTTGAGAACCGCATTCTAGACCAAACCATTCCGGCGACACACACCACTCCCGACGCCCTGCAAATGCAGCGTCTTTTCAGGGACATGGCCGATGCCGGTTGCCGCTATGTCTTCATGGAAGCAAGCTCGCACAGTATCCACCAGCATCGCTTGGCAGGCACGCAATTGACAGGAGCCGTCTTCACCAACATCACACACGAGCACCTCGATTACCACGGAAACTTCAACGGCTACATCCAAGCAAAAAAAGGCTTGTTTGACCAACTTAATAGTGAAGCGTTTGCGCTTTATAACCACGACGATCCCCATGGCATGGACATGGTCCATGACACCAAGGGGCGTATTGTGGATTACGCCCTCACCTCCATGGCTGATTACCGGGGGCGCATCGTTGAAAACCAGCTCAACGGATTGCACTTGAATCTGGCAGGCCACGATGTCTACTCCCGATTGATTGGAGGGTTCAATGCCTACAACCTACTCGCTGTGTATGCCGTGACGCAGGAACTCGGAATGGAGACCATGGAAGTATTAACCCACCTCTCTATGCTGAAGCCCCCTGCAGGCCGTTTTGAACAAGTCGCGGCACCGATTGGCGTGACCGCAGTCGTGGATTTTGCGCATACACCGGATGCCTTAGACAATGTGCTGAAGACCATCGACTCATTCCGTACCGGAACAACTCAAGTGATCACCGTGGTGGGCTGTGGAGGAGATCGCGACCCGAGCAAGCGTCCTGTCATGGCACAAGTCGCTACGAAATGGAGTGATCGCGTCTTCCTGACTTCTGACAACCCCCGAAGTGAAGAGCCAGATGGAATCATTGAAGAAATGCGCAAAGGACTCGACCCCATTGACGCACGGAAATGCATTGCCATCGCAAACCGCCGTGAAGCCATCCGCATGGCTGCCCAATTGACTCAGAGCGGAGACATCCTTCTGGTTGCTGGAAAAGGCCATGAAACCTACCAGGAAATCCAAGGGATTCGCCATGAGTTTGATGACCGAATTGAACTCGTAAACGCATTCAATCCCGCCTGATGCTCTATCACCTCTTTACATACCTTGATCAACTGTGGGACCTCCCCGGTGCAGGCTTGTTCCAGTTCATCTCGTTCCGTGCCGCATTGAGCTTGATGACATCCCTGGTGATCGGCATCTTATTCGGTAAGCGAATTATTGAATGGCTTCAAATGCAGCAGGTCGGAGAAATTGTTCGGGACCTCGGTTTAGAAGGCCAGATGAATAAGCAAGGGACTCCAACGATGGGCGGCTTGATCATTCTTGCGGCCATCATCATTCCGACGCTCTTATTCGCAGATTTATGCAACATCTACACCCAAATGATGCTGCTCGTGACGGTTTGGTTGGGTGCCATTGGTTTTCTCGATGACTACATCAAGGTATTCAAGAAAAACAAAGATGGTCTGGCGGGTCGTTTCAAAATCATTGGTCAGGTTGGTGTTGGCTTAATCGTTGGTGCCATCATGTGGTGGCATCCGGATGTGACCATTAAAGATCCAGCCGATCGACAGTTTGTTGGAGAGACCATAGAAATGACGGCTACCGATGGCCAGACGTTCGCCGTATTCGACCCTCAAGGCGGGCAAACAATTTGGGAGGCCAAGAAATCCTCTCAAACAACGGTTCCTTTCATTAAAGACAACAACTTCGATTACGCTTGGCTCGTTGAATGGATGGGACCGTATGCGATCGGATGGGGGTGGATCGTCTTTATACCCATGGTAATCCTGATTGTCACGGCAGTCTCCAACGGAGCCAACTTAACCGATGGCATCGATGGGCTTGCAACAGGAACCAGCGCCATCATCGGCCTAGGGCTCGCCGTGCTTGCTTACGTCAGTTCCAATGTGGTCATTGCCGATTACCTCAACATCGTTTACATCCCATTGTCTGAAGAACTGGTGGTCTTCATTGCTGCATTTGTTGGAGGTTGCATCGCATTCCTTTGGTATAATGCCTATCCAGCACAAGTCTTCATGGGAGACACAGGAAGCTTGGCATTGGGCGGAATCATCGCTGCATTCGCTATTGCCATCCGCAAAGAATTGTTACTGCCGATTCTGTGCGGCATTTTCCTCATCGAAAATCTCTCCGTGGTCATGCAAGTGGCTTGGTTTCGACACACACGGAAAAAGTATGGCGAAGGAAGACGGGTTTTTCTCATGGCACCGCTTCATCACCACTACCAAAAGCTCAACATACCCGAATCCAAGATCACCGCGCGCTTCTGGATTGTCGGCATTCTATTGGCCGTGATCACCATTGTTACCCTCAAAGTCCGCTAATCCATCATGGCATCAGCACGACTACCCATTCTTGGAGCAGGTGAAAGCGGCGTTGGAGCTGCCAGACTCGCGCTGCTAAACGGTTTTCAACCGTGGGTAAGCGACGCAGGAGAAGGGGTGCTCGCCATGCGAGAAGAAATGGACAAGCACGGCATTGACAGTGAATTCAATGGCCATTCAAACGATGCCATTCAAGAAGCAGCAAAAGCGTTGGGCTGGGTTATCAAAAGCCCTGGAATTCCAGAAACCGCCTCACTCATAGAACAGCTTCGTACCGAGGGAATCGATGTCATCAGTGAAATCGAATTCGCCAGCAGGCATGCTCAAAAGAAGAATGAGCAGGTCATCGCCATCACGGGCTCCAACGGCAAAACAACGACGACTTCTCTGGTGTCCGCGCTCTTGAAAGATGCCGGAAAAGAAGTTGCATGCGTGGGAAACATTGGTAAAAGCTGGGCCCGCGATTTGGCCGAGCGCGATCAACCGGCAGCATACCAAGTGGTCGAAGTCAGCAGTTTTCAGCTTGATGGCGTCACCTCCTTTCGCCCAAACATCGCCATCCTACTCAACATCACTCCAGATCATCTCGATCGGTATGCGGATGACATCGCCCAATATGCAGATGCCAAATGGCGCATCACCACGCACCAAACCAAGGAAGATGTCTTGGTCATCAATGCCGAAGACGACTTGTCCATGGAACGCTGGAAATCTTCAGCAAAAAATCACGGCACACAAGCTCGTGTCGTTGCCGTTTCCACTAGAAAAAGCCTCAATGCCTTGCGAAAAAGCCTTCACAAACAAGGATTACATCCTTGGGCCGTAGCGGGAGTAGACCAGAGCAAACGACCCGAACGATTCACGATTCATATACCTCAACAAAAACCATTTACCATGACCATCCAAG
>JAPKAW010000231.1 GCA_028825055.1 Flavobacteriales bacterium
ATTGATGCTGCATCGACGTCTTGTTCATCGCTGGAAAGGCGTTGTTTTGGTTGGAATCTACTGCGCATACATCGCATTGGTTGTTTCGAACGTATGACCCCCGAAATCATTTTGGAAGACGGGAAATGCCGATGCCTTCTATTCTCAGGGTTGCTTCAAAACGAGCGTGCGGAACAGTGGATTAAAGCCTTGCCTTGGCAGCAAAATGAGATCCGTATGTTCGGCCGAACCCATGCCGAACCGCGACTAACAACATGGATGGGACCGGCATATCGTTACGCTAGCATTCAGTGGTCTGACACGCCATTTTCAGATGAAATGGCCCGCCTTATGAACGTGGTTCAACTCCATGCATCACCTGAGAAAAAGTTCAATGCTGTGTTAGCGAATCTCTACCGGGATGGCCAGGATGCCATGGGGTGGCACCGCGACAATGAAAAGGACATCGACTCCCAGTGCATTGCTAGCGTTTCTCTGGGAAGCACGCGAGACTTTGCGATTCGCCATCGCCAAACGGGTCAAAAATGGACCGTATCCTTACAGCATGGTGACGTGCTCATCATGGAGGCCATGCAAGAGGCGTTCGAGCACAGCGTACCGCGCCGAAAACGCGCGGAGGCGCCGCGAATCAACTTCACTTTTCGGCATATTGTGACTTCCTGATTCTGAAGGGTGACGTTCACAATCTTCTGAGGTAAATTTGAAGGTTGAAAGCATTCCATTTAACGCGCTAACATTATGTCTGTTCACAAACAAGCCAAACGCATCACGACCCAAGTGCTTGCGGAGATGAAAGCCAATGGCGAGCGTATTGCCATGCTGACCGCCTACGACTATTCCATGGCCACCCTTGTGGATCAAGCAGGTGTGGACATCATCCTGGTCGGAGACAGTGCCTCCAATGTGATGGCCGGTCATGAGACCACCTTGCCCATCACCTTGGAGCAAATGATTTACCACGCTTCCGGCGTGGTGCGCGCGGCGAAACGCGCCTTGGTCGTAGTCGACCTGCCGTTTGGTACGTACCAAGGCAATTCGAAAGAAGCCTTGAAGTCCGCCATTCGCATCATGAAAGAGAGCGGTGCCCACGCCGTCAAACTGGAAGGAGGAAGAGAAGTTCGAGAAAGCATTGAGCGCATTTTAAGCGCGGGAATCCCTGTGATGGGGCACTTGGGCCTGACTCCACAATCCATTTATAAATTCGGCACTTACACCGTAAGAGCGAAAGAAGATCTCGAAGCTCAACTTTTACGAGAAGACGCCAAGTTGCTCGATGACATCGGATGTTTTTCCATTGTTTTTGAGAAAATCCCGGCGGGGCTCGCTGGAGAAGTCAGTGCTGCGGTCAACTGTCCTACCATCGGCATTGGTGCCGGAGGTGCATGCGATGGTCAAGTATTGGTCCTGCATGATATGCTAGGCATTACCCAAGAGTTTAGCCCGCGTTTTTTGAGACGCTATCTCGATATGGGAGATCAAATGAAAGAGGCGATTGGACATTATGTGAAAGATGTTCGTTCCCGGGATTTCCCGAATGAAGAAGAACAGTACTAACGGTATGGATTCAGCCAGCTCTTCTCAAGATGCAACGCAATGGGCCAGACAGCCCAAGGCGCCCATCATCATGAGCACGGTGGACAATCTGCAGGTCTTGTATGAGGACAATCATTTGATTGCCGTAAATAAGCGCTCTTCTGACATTGTTCAGAGCGATGCCAGCGGAGACATCACACTGTGTCAGGTGGTCGGAGAATATGTGAAGCGCAAGTACAACAAGCCCGGTGATGCATTCATTGGAACCGTCCACCGCTTGGACCGCCCTGTTAGCGGTGTGATTCTGTACGCACGGACTACCAAAGCCCTATCCCGACTCAGCAACATGTTTCGACTGCGGGATATGCAAAAAACCTATTGGGCAGTCACCCGGCCTGGTCCAAGCCCTGCTGAAGGACACATTATCAATTTTCTTGAGAAGAACATCAAGACCAACAAGAGCTTTGCTTCAGACTTTGATGGACCCAATAAAAAACAGTCGGAATTGACCTATCGGACGGTGGGGCGATCGGACCACTACACCTTTGTGGAGGTGCAGCCGAAAACAGGTCGGCACCACCAGATTCGCGCCACACTGGCCAGTCTCGGAAGTCCCATCAAAGGTGACATCAAATACGGAGCCCGCAGGACGAATGACAATGCATCCATTCATTTGCATGCGCGACGGATTGAGTTTATCCATCCCGTCCGCAAGACGCCATTGAGCATCTTGGCCCCGCCACCGGAAGATCCCGTTTGGAACGAATGGCTGCGCATTGAAGTCGGACTTGCAGAACCCTGACTTAAAAGTTGAGAATCCTTCTTAAAAGACATTTTTGCAGCGGCTGTCGCTGTGTATCTTTGCGGCCATGAATACGCAACCCGAACACGTTAAGTGCCTCATCATTGGTTCAGGTCCTGCCGGATACACGGCAGCCATCTATGCTGCGCGAGCAGACATGAAACCCGTTCTCTACCAGGGAATGCAGCCTGGAGGACAGCTCACAGAAACCACGGAAGTCGATAATTTCCCCGGTTATCCTGAGGGCATCAATGGGCCTCAAATGATGGCTGATATGGAAGCACAGGCTAAGCGTTTTGACACGGATGTGCGAAATGGTTGGGTTACCGAAGTCGATTTCTCTGGACCCGTCCACAAAATCTGGGTGGGTGACGGTGCAGACCGCACGGAAGTTCACGCGGATAGTGTGATCATCTCTACAGGTGCATCTGCAAAATGGCTTGGCTTAGAAAGTGAATTGCGATTGCGTGACGCAGGTGGAGGAGTGAGCGCGTGTGCTGTGTGTGACGGCTTCTTTTACCGCGGTCAGGAAGTGGTCATCGTAGGCGCAGGTGACACAGCTTGCGAAGAAGCGAGCTATCTCGCGAAGCTTTGTTCCAAAGTGACCATGCTTGTACGACGCGGTGAAATGCGCGCCTCAAAGGCCATGCAAAACCGTGTGCTCGGAATGGAAAACATCGAAGTCTTGTGGAACACTCAAACAGTTGAAGTTCTGGGCAAGGACGGTGTGGAAGCCATTCGCGTGGTGAACAATGAAACACAAGTCGAGCACGACATCCCTGCGACGGGATTCTTTGTTGCAATTGGTCACAAGCCCAACACGGATGTATTCAAAGGCTGGATTGATTTGGATGATCAGGGCTACATCAAGTATGAAGAAGCGGGCACGTCCAAAACCAATCGTGAGGGTGTATATGTCTGTGGGGATGCTGCAGATAAGATTTACCGCCAGGCCGTAACGGCAGCTGGTACGGGTTGCATGGCAGCACTTGACTCAGAGCGTTATTTGGCTACACGAGGGATTCACTAAAGACTCCCTGCGTTAATCGCAGAGTGTATCGTAGAAAGGAAGCCAGAGCAACAAGTCAGAAACAGACCGGTTACCGTTTCCATCGAAATCTCCAAAGCACGGACCTCCAAATCCGCCGATTCCGCCGTCTCCA
>JAPKAW010000020.1 GCA_028825055.1 Flavobacteriales bacterium
CTTGAGTTGCTGGTTCAAAAAATACTCGCGTTGCTGTTGATCCAATTCGCCTTTGACCTTGGTTTGAATGTCGCGCTTCAAAGAGAGCATTTGCTTTTCCTTATGGAGCAATTCTAACACCCGACTTGCTCGAGCTTTGATGCCGGCAACTTCCAATAGCGCTTGTTTTTCCTCGACAGGCGCGTTCATGTTTGATCCGATGAAGTTGACCAAAAATGTCAGGCTTTCGATGCTTTTGATGGCAAAACCTGCTTCAGACGGAATGTTGGGGCTGAGTTGAATGATTTCAAGCGCAAGCTCTTTCAGGCTGTCCATAAGGGCCTTGTGCTGGTCGTCTTTCGGCGGGAGGTTTTCGGCGTCGTATTCAACCACGCTGGCCTTCATGTAAGGTTCTTCTTGAACGATTTCCGTCCACTTAAATCGTTTTTGACCTTGGAGAATCACCGTGTTCGAGCCGTCGGGCATGCGAAGCATTTTGATGACCCTAGCGACAGTGCCGACTTCATTGAGGTCTGTTCCCACCGGGATTTCGATGTCGTCATTTTTTTGACTGACCACGCCGATGCGTTGCTCGTTTTTATGCGCTTCTTTAATGAGGCGGATTGAGCGGTCTCTACCCACGGTGATGGGAATGACAACTCCCGGAAAAAGAACAGTGTTGCGCAGGGAAAGTAGAGGCAAGGCCTCAGGAACTTCTTCCTTTTGCATCGCTTCTTCATCTTCTGAGCTAATCAGGGGTATAAATTCGTGGTCTGGGGATTCTGACAACATCCAGGTCTCATCTTCGTGCGCTTCTTCAAACATCTTCTAATCGTTTCAGTACTAACACTCATTCAAACCCCGTGCCACTCGCATTTCAGACATTGTGTCAGGCAATCATGTCACTTGCGCTCATTTCGCAAAAAACTGGAATTTCGAAATTCGAGCAACCAGCGTTTTGAGTCCTCATCTTTCAAGCTCTGCTGCCTCCGCTCCATGACCATGGACGCAGTCTCAACGAACCGTTCAAATCGATGTTCCGACCAGTTTTCATCTCCGCCCCAAGAAAACGGAGGGACGTGTTTGGGGACAAACGAATGGCCGACAAGAACGCACCCATTGCCTACGATGGTTCCCGTGTTGAACATGGTGTTAATGGCGCACTTGGTGTGGTCGCCCATAATCAAACCGCAAAACTGAAGGCCGGTAGGCCGCATAGATGAGCTGGCGGCATCCCAAAGGCGAACGTCACCGTAGTTGTTTTTAAGATTGCTGGTGTTGGTGTCGGCTCCCAAATTGCACCAGTGGCCGATCACAGAATTCCCCAGAAACCCCTCGTGACCTTTGTTGCTGTAGCCTAAAAGAACACTGTTTGAAACTTCACCTCCGATGCGGCATTGGGGCCCAATCGAAGTGGCGCCATACACTCGGCTTCCCATTTTAACGACGCTCTTCTCATCGAGAAGAAAGGGTCCTCTAATATGACAGCCTTCTTGGATTTCTGCATCTGGACCAATGAAAATGGGGCCGTCTTCCGTATTCAAGGTGCTCGCAAGGACCTGGGCTCCGGGCGCCATAAAGACCTGCTCTGCATCGCCAATGATGGTTGTATGCGTTCCGTGCAAAGCAGCATTCCAAGATTCAGTCTTCCAATGTGTTTGAATTAAGGCTGTTTGCGACTTTAATGCCATCCCGCAGTCAATGAAAAAGTCAGTTGGATGCGCAATTAAATGTGCGTCGTCAAATTCCATTGAATCCAAGTTTGTGTCGGATTCAACGGGTTGGAAAAGAACGACTTCGCCGCAGGTTAGCGACTGACCCGATTGCAATTTGGACAAAATATTCCATGCGGACCAGTCCGGTACCCAGCGGTCGTTGACCGCCCCATTTGTTAGGATTTGTTGAACATCTTCGGCGTTCGCGTGTTTATCTGATGACATCGCATGAGTGGCCATTTCTTTCCACAACTTGTCAAGCGTAAAGGCGCCCCATCGCATGCGTCCTTCTTGATGAGGAAATGTAAAAGGGTACAATTGGTCCCAATGCTTGTCAGAGAAAAAGGTACATTGCATCATGCCTCAAAAGTATGAAGCAAAAGAATGTTGATTTGACTGAAGAACTCACAATTGCGAACTCATGAAAAACGGAGGTGCGGCCCAACAATTTTCCATCAAAGATTTGGAGCACTTCACAGGAGTGAAAGCCCATACCATTCGGATGTGGGAACAGCGTTATGAGCTGCTCGATCCCAAACGAACGTCCACCAACATTCGACATTACTCTGGCGAGGACTTGAAGAAGTTGCTGAACGTAAGGTTTTTGATGGAAAACGGGTTCAAAATATCCAAGATAGCTGAGATGAAAGGGGCTGATCTCATCAGCCAAGTCGACCTAACGCAAAAGAGTCAAGGGCTTCCATCATCTATTTTTCATTCGCTGAAGCTGAGCATGCTTCATTACGATGAGGCCTTGTATCGTTCTGTCATAGATGCGTATACGAAGGAGCATGGTTTGGACCGAACCGTTTTGGATGTTTTCCTTCCCTTTCTAGCGCAAATAGGTGTGCTGTGGTTGACCAATTCCATTTGTCCGGCTCAGGAGCATTTCATTAGTAATTTAATGCGGCAATCGCTGCAAGCCGGTGTTGATCGGTTGTCCGTCAAACCTGAAGAAGATCAAGCGGTTGTTGTGCTGTTTTTGCCTGAGCGAGAAACCCATGATATTTCTCTGTTATTCGTTCACTATTTGAGCATACTGAACGGGTACCAATCGATTTTTCTTGGTGCGAATGTGCCATTTGAAGATTTACTCAACGTAGGGGCTCAATTTCCAGAAGCCAAATTTGTCAGCTATTGTACGACGCATCCCTCTCCGTCGAACGCCCAGGATTATGTTCAAAAAGTGGAACGGCAATTTGTGGGCTCGTCGAACGAATTTTACTTAGCAGGCAGGATGTTTGATGGCATAAAACCGACCACCAACGTGAAATTAGCGAAAGATGGTGGTGCTTTGGTCCGATTGCTTTTCTCCTGAACTCCAGCCCTAGGTCGAGATTCCCTCTATTGTTTAATGTTTTTGTCAAAAAGTTAAACAAAACATTGTTTATGGGGATATTATGTTTAATCTTTGCCTCACAACGCTAAACAAAACGTTATGGGCTCCATCGAATTCAACTCGCTTCTAGTAGTAAACCGCGACTTCCTAAAAGGTTTTGCTCTTGGCTTTACGCGTGACATGCAAGACGCTGAAGATCTGATTCAGGACACCATGGTAAAGGCACTGCGTTATAAAAACAACTTCAAGGAGGGCACCAACATCAAAGGTTGGTTGTACACCATTATGCGCAACATTTTCATCAACAATTACAAGCGCAAGAAATTTCAAAATACTATTGTTGATACTACGGAAAACCAGTTCTTCATCAATTCGAGCACACAAATGCAAGCGGATACAGTGACAACTGTCATCAATGAGCAGGACATTCGTGATTCAATTGATAGTCTCAAAGATGAATTTCGTGTTCCTTTTAACATGTTCGTTGAAGGCTTTCATTACGATGAAATCGCAGAGGAGTTGGCCATACCGATGGGCACTGTGAAGAGCCGAATCTTCCATGCACGAAAGAAATTAGGCACTCAACTTTCGGAGTTTCGAAATTAAGAATGAACTTAAAGGGAAGAATGCAACCCTTTAAGGAGTCAAGAAGTTGTAGAAATGTGTTATAATCGCACACTGCAGGTCCTTCACAATGCTCATTTCCATGACTCAATTCTTTAGTCGTTCATTTTTAATACTTGTATCGGTATTTTTCTTGTCGCAAGTATCGACTGCCCAACTTCAGGTTGAGTCAGGCTTGACATTGGAAGAATATGTCAATGACATCCTTTTGGGAAACGGCATACAAGCGTTTAATATTTCATACATAGGTGGGTCAAACCAGCTTGGTTATCTTACCAACGGCGAAGATTCATTCTCTATTAATTCGGGTCTTGTTCTGAGCAGTGATGTTTCTGACAACTTAGGGTGCCCGGAAAACTTTGTTGCCTGTGATGGATGTTTGGGAAATGGATTTAACGATCCTGATTTGCTTGATATTGCCAATTCTGTTCCGGGAATGATTGGAGAAAACTTCAATGTGAGTTCTGTAAATGACGGATGTGTTTTGGAGTTTGATTTCATTGCTGCAGGCGACACGGTAAGTTTTGATTATGTGTTTGGCTCCGACGAGTACGAAACATGGATTAATACTCAGTTCAACGACGTTTTTGCATTTTTCTTGAGCGGACCAGGCATTACGGGTCCCTATGCGAGCCCTGCAGGTTTTCCGAATGGTTCTGTGAACATAGCGGGAGTCCCGGATACAGATCCCATTTTGCCGATTACTATTTCCTCAGTGAATTCCGGAACGAATGCAGAATATTACATAGACAATCAGGGAGGAGAGGATGTTTGTATCAACGGTTATACAGTGCCCTTCACAGCCATGTATGAGGTAGAATGTGGTGAGACATATCACATCAAGTTAGCTATTGCTGATGGAAGCGATACGGCCTTGGAGTCGGTGGTAGTTCTGGAAGAGGGATCCTTCCAATCCAATGCAGTGGTGCAGATTGATTTGTCTATCGATGTGGGCGGTCCTGATGCCAATACAATTTATGAGGATTGTGGTCAGGCCATTTTGACCTTTGAGCGTCCTGTTGAAACCATTTTGGATATGCAAGAAATGGTGTACATCAACTATGGCAACAGTACGGCGACAAACGGGGTCGACTACGGCCAGCCTCAGTTGGATGGTTCGCTCTTGCCGTTGCCGGATTCTGTTGTTTTTGAGCCATTCGTGAGCATCGTCTCCTTTGTTTTGACCGCCGATATCGACATGATCGATGAAGGACCAGAGTTGGTAGAAATGCAGATTGAAAATGTAGCGGCTTGCAATGGGGGGGGGTTGACCACCTATTTCTCCTTTTTTGTTGCGGAAAATCCACCTCCGTTTGTCGTTGAAGGGTATGAAACTGAAATGTGTATTGGGGATTTCTTAGAGATTGCTCCGATCGTAGAAGGAGGTTATGGGAACTACACATACGAATGGCTGTGCAGTGGAGAAACGTATTCGCCATTGACCATCTCACCGACTGAAGATTACAGTTGTGAAATCATTGTCGGAGATACGTGTGGAATGCCTTCTCAAAATGTCGTGATTGACGTGACGGTGTTGGATTTTCCACCGTTAATTGCTTCGATAGATCAAGATCTTATTACTCTTGAATGCAATGACATTCAAGATGTGACAACATCTGTTGAAGGAGGTGATGCATTCTATACCTATGAATGGGAAGATGAGGATGGCGATAACTTGTTTCCTTTGTGGTTTGACCCTAGCATACTAAGTTTAAGCACTTGGGCAGGCGCAGAGGAAGTCTTCCTTACGGTCACAGATGGATGCGGATTTGAAGCGACGGATAGTGTAGAAGTGGAATACAATATTCCTGAGATAGTGGTGGATGTTCCCTTGATATTGGATGTATTGTGTAACGATCCGTTCTCAATAACTGCCTCTGCAGCGGGAAGCGGTCCGTTCAATTATACTTGGCTGAATGGAAATACATGGTTGAACTGGGGTGAGACATTGAATTGGACGACAAGCAATGATCTGAATCTAACGTTGGAAGTGTCTGACGGCTGCGGACAAATAGAAGATGTTGAAATCGCTGTCGTCGTTGAGTCGCCTGATGTAGAATTTACTTTGCCGCAAGGGCTCATTGGGCCTTGCACAGAACTGTTTGATATCGATTCCGATGTAACGAGCGGTTCAGGAGGTTATGTTTATAATTGGAGTCAAGATGGCGTGGCTTTGGCCGACAACGGTAGCACCATTGATTTGCAATCATTTGACACAACGACTATTTCGCTGACCGTTAATGATGGGTGTGGCCAAAGTGCTTCAGCGAGCACTGTTGTGGTGATTGACAATCCTCCTTTGATCATTGAATTGGGAGCGGATCTCTATGCCAGTTGTATCGACAATACCAACATTCCTGTTGAGATAATCAGTGGAGCTGGAGCGTATGACTACGCTTGGTTTGTGAGTGGAGAACCCTATGACTTGGGTTCCGACATCGTGTTGCAATCTTTCGGCACTGTACCTGTGCTTGTTAATATAGAGGACGGTTGTGGCGGTGTCGCATCTGATTCACTCACGTATCACATTCCGGACATTCCACTGGACATTGAAGTGACCCCTTCAACCATCATTTGTGCGGGAGATGGAATCTCGTTGGAGGCCTTGGCGATGGGAGGAGAGGATGGTTTTGTTTATTACTGGCCAACGTTGGATACATACGGTCCCACCCAGTATATCACGCCAGCTCAGTCGGCTACATATCCTGTAGTCGCTACCGATATTTGCGGAGATGTAATCGACACGTATTCAACGGTTGAGGTCGAGTACTTGTTCAGTGATTTCGTGATCAGTGCCTTGGGGAACGATGAGAATTCGTATCAATTTCGCGCAACACCAACCCCCGCAGAGCCCTACGAAGGTGCGTATGCTTATGACTGGGATTTCGGAGACGGGGTGCATGCTGATGAAGCGATTACGGAGCACACTTTTGACGGGCTAAGCGATTATACCGTCTCATTAGAAATCATGAGTTTTGCAGGGTGTGTGAACGAATCCTTTACGGTTGTTCGTGGTCCAGTATTGCTCTATGTTCCAACGGCTTTCACACCGAATAACGATGGAATCAATGATGCATTTCAGGTGATTGGAAGTCAAATCATGAACTATGAAATATGGATCATGAACCGATGGGGGGAAATGGTTTTTCACAGTGAATCTTTGGATGAGGTGTGGTTGGGAGATATGCAGGGTGGGACACATTTTGCAGAAAACGGCATCTACAACTGGGTCATTCGACTGAAAGGATACAATACCGACGCTGAGGAATTCACTGGCACATTGCAATTGATGCGCTGAGTTGACGACCTATTTCCTCTTTTTAGAGCGGAAACCAAAGTCGATTAAGAGGAATTTGACCGGTCTTGTCTGACGATTGAAGCATTCTTAAGTGTATTTTGCACACATGAATGCACAGACCAAAGAATCGGGAGGGATTTCCTTGCGAGCTCCGTTTATTATCGTAACCAGTTTATTTTTTATGTGGGGATTCATCACCGTCATGGTGGATGCATTGATTCCCAGATTGAAAGATGTATTCGAACTGACATTTCTGCAAGCAGGAATGGTTCAGTTTGCATGGTTTGCAGCCTATGGCCTCATCAGTATTCCAGGAGGAAACCTGATCGAGCGCATTGGATACAAACGTGGAATTTTGACTGGTTTGGGTCTTGCTTCGCTGGGCTGTTTACTTTTTTACCCTGCCGCTGCAACTCGGATGTACCCGTTGTTTCTGTTGGCGTTGTTCGTGGTAGCAGGAGGGATTACCATTTTACAAGTTGCTGCCAATCCATACATCTCGGTACTGGGTTCACCTGAAAAGGCTTCAAGTCGGTTGAATTTGGCGCAGGCATTCAATTCCTTGGGAACGACCATAGCTCCCATAGTTGCAGCGAGCTTTTTGTTGAGCGATAAAATCCTCAATTCAGATGAGCAAACCGCGCTAACTGCGTCTGCCTTGGATACTTACCGTGCTGCGGAGGCTTCTGCCGTGCAAGGCCCATTCGTTGCGTTGGCAGTTGCTTTTGGAGTGTTGGCATTGCTGATGGGAATGAGCAAATTGCCCCGTATTCTAGGAGGTGCTTCTCGAGGGGGATATGGAAAGGTTTTGCAGAACAAGCGGCTGGTATATGGAGCAATTGGAATCTTCGTCTATGTGGGTGCTGAAGTTGCCATAGGGTCTTATATGGTCAATTATGGTCTGGAACTAGGAGTCGATCAAATTATCCGTGATAGTGCAGTGCTGTCATCCATGGCATCATTAGCTGCGAGCATAGGAGGGAAGTCTTTGGCGGGTATGGACACCAAGGGGCTCATTGGAGCTTTGCTGACTTTCTATTGGGGTGGAGCTATGATTGGTCGATTCATTGGTTCAGCGGTCATGAACAGAATGGCACCGCAAAGACTGCTTGGGTTTTTCGCCCTATGTGCAGCAGCCATGACCGTTCTGAGTGTTTCTAGTACCGGGGTAACAGCCTTGCTCGCGCTTCTCAGTGTGGGATTATTCAACAGCATTATGTTTCCGACCATTTTCACATTGGGAATTAGTGAATTGGGAGACTTGAAGCCATTAGGCAGTGGGGTACTTTGCACAGCAATCGTTGGAGGCGCAATCATTCCTCCAGCGGTGGGTGGTTTGGCGGACCAATTTGGCTTTTCGCTCGCTTTGATTCTGCCCGTTCTATGCTATTTCTACATCCAGTATTACGCCATGCGTATTGCTCGAGACTGAATTTTGAGCGGATGTGCACAAATTTCCTTAAGAAAAGGAAATTCTTTTTGCACTTAGCCAACAAATTAAGTTGTTTTGGTGTTCATTAGCAGAAGTAATGATTCGAATACTCGAGTCACTGAGAATATAGATTGTTATGGCTCGAAAAAAGCGAGAGAAGGAATTGCAGCCAAATATCAAAGTTCGTCTTGATCGACGAACGGTGATCACTGTGCGTGACCACGATAAATTGGCGTTTTGGAAGGAGAAGTATCCTTTGTTGGAAATTATTGAGGAATAATTAAAGCCCTGCTGTAGCAAAGGTTTTCGGAAATAATTCGCATAAAAAAGCCGGCCTGTATGGGCCGGCTTTTTTGCTGCATTCTGTTTTGGTTAGGCGACTTCTGCCTTTTTCCAGGGTGCAAAAGCAAGTTGCTCACGTCCTTTCTTCGTCAGGGCGTAGCCATTCTTGTTTTGAACCATTCCATCGAGGTATAAATTGGTAATGCGCTCACCAATTCTAGCTTGGCCAACGCTGAGGTCGGTGTCGGCTTCAATGCGCTTCCAAAAATTGCGTTCGAGCACGGCCAATCGGATGTGGGCCTGCTGCTCTTGCTTGTATGTATGGACAATGTCCAAAACCATGAAATCGTATTTATCCATCTGAAAGGCTTGTAGGGTGATAGTTGCTTGTCGTGCGTGCAAAGTACCCGACGGTTTCGACTTCTAGGCTAAAATAGTCAAATGAAATATGAACGAATTGTTAACGAGTGCACGGCCTTTGTTGGAAACTTGTGAATTGCGAATTCCTGAGGAGTGTAGCCTGACCTCAACCACCTTAAAACCAATGGTGTAGCTGAATTATAGTTTGTGGAGTCACTGCCACATGAATTCGAGGGATCTCCGAAATGAAGGATCGATACTTAGCCGATGGGGTCGATTTCAGGACTCCATGGGCCCTTGATGGTCGCATGCTGTTTCAAGTTGACCTCTAAAATCTCCATGTAATGCGCCCGTTCAATTTCCCGAGCGCCGAGTGTCGCCAAATGCGGGTTCTGAACTTGGCAATCTATAGGGCCAAAACCGCGCTGTTTCGCCCACCTAACCAAATGGATGAATGCGACTTTTGAGGCATTTGTCATGAGGGAAAACATGCTCTCTCCGAAAAACATGCGACCAATTGAAATACCATAGAGTCCACCGACGAGTTTGTCCTTGTGCCATGTTTCGACAGAATGTGCGAGGCCGAGTCGATGAAGGGCCATATACGCCTCGGTGATTTCTTCTGAGATCCAGGTGCCTTCGCCTTCTCTACGGATGTCACCGCACGCGCGCACGACCTGTTCGAAACTCGTGTCCATGCGGATTTCAAAAAGCCCGCGATTGAGGATGTTTCGCATGCTTTTTGAAACATTCAGTTCATCCAAATGAAGAATGGACCGTTTCTCTGGGGCCCACCAAAGAATCGGGTCTTCTTCGCCGTACCAAGGGAATACGCCCGCTTCATACGCTGCAATCAGACGTGCTTCGGACAAATCTCCTCCTACAGCCAGAAGTCCTTCCCACGATTCGTGAAGTGGGGGGAAGGAGAGGTCATCGGTCAAGAGCGCGATGCGAGGTTGGTTGGATTCAGTCACTCGGTACAAATTCAAAATCGAAGGTACCGCTAACGAGGGAATTGTGTGACCTTTGTTGCATGAAGGAGCTTGGGCATGGTTTGCGGATAGCGCTGCTAGAGAGTTTGGGGCAGAATGGCCAATTGGCGGCAGCAAATGCCGAGCGTGCAATGCCATTTGCGAGACCTTCACGCGCCATGGCTGAGCAAAAGGGAGCGAGAATACGGATTGCTGCGGTGCTTTTAGCTATTTACCCCATGCAGGGGGCGTGGCATGCATTATTGATGCAGCGTACGAAGTACCCGGGAGTGCACAGCGGACAAGTTTCCATTCCTGGTGGAGAACGAGAAGCGATGGATGCAAGCTTGATGGAGACGGCGATAAGAGAATTCGAAGAGGAGGTGGGGGTGGCCATTCCTTCAGACATCATATTTGGACCACTATCCGAACGCTTCATTCCTCCCAGTCTTTTTGCCGTATCGCCCTATCTAGCAATTCTTCCACAACGTCCGCAGTGGAATATAGATCCCAAAGAAGTCGACTCGATCATTGAGTTTAAAGTGGAAAGCTTACTCACAGAACTGGCTATGCGTCCTGTTCAAATGGAGGTGGCTCCAGGAATGTTTCACCCCATGCCGGCTTATCCAATTCAAGGAAACGAGGTCTGGGGTGCTACGGCTTTAATTTTAACTGAATTCATGGAACATTGGAAACAACTTCCAGAAGCGACGCGCACCATGCAGTGAGCGTTATTCTCTACCTTAAATTTGCGTCATGAATGGCATTTCAGCACTTTTCTCAGCAAAGGAGTCAGTAGTTCTAACGGCGCTTGAAGAAGCAAAAGAATCAGGGGATATCCAATGGGTGCGCCCATTGATGGAAGTATTCCGAGATCATCCAGCAGACGCTGTTCGTGCCGAAGCGGGAACTATGTTGAGCGCATTGAAGGTCTCCGCGGCGTCGGATGTCTTTGCCGACGCGTTGGAAGATCCCGAATTTGAAACGATATACGCAGACATTCTTGGGTTTATGTGGAGTTCTGGGTTTGTTCCCGAAGAGTCCTTACGGTCGGTAGCAAACTGCGCTGTAGAGGGTGACTTCCGCACTGTTGTTGAAGCGCTGACGTGGATTGAAGAATTGGAAAATGTGCACGATGAGAATCAATTGATGGACTCAATCCTGTTGATTCGAGGAGCCCTTGAAGACGGTAAAAATGCCGATGCAAAAGGGCTTTACGAAGTGATTTTGTCGACGCTGTTGTCTTTAGAACGAGAGCAGTAGCTCAGGTTTGCATCACCCCTACGGTGAAAGGCGTGTCTAAAGGCGCATGGTTGGCTGCTTCGATGCCTTGAGCAATCCACTCACGCGTTGTATTGGGGTCAATGACAGCATCGACCCACAGTCGTGAAGCCGCATAAACGGGAGACGTCTGTTCTGTATAGCCTTTAGCGATTTTCTCGAATAACTCCTTTTGCGTGGTTTCATCCGGGATTTCTCCTGTTTTTTTCAAGCGCGCTACTTCGATTTGTTGAAGCACTTTGGCCGCTTGTTCGCCACCCATAACGGCAATCTGAGCCGTGGGCCAAGCAACAATCAGTCTCGGGTCGTAGGCTTTTCCACACATCGCGTAGTTTCCAGCGCCATAGCTATTTCCAACTACTACGGTAAACTTCGGAACGATGGAATTGGCGACCGCATTGACCATTTTCGCTCCGTCTTTGATGATGCCTCCATGTTCGCTGCGGGAGCCTACCATGAATCCAGATACATCCTGCAGAAAAACCAAAGGCACCCCCTTTTGATTGCAGTTCATGATGAAACGAGCCGCCTTGTCTGCGCTATCAGAATAGATGACGCCGCCAAATTGCATGCCGTCTTTTTTGGATTTGACCAAATTGCGTTGGTTGGCTACAATACCGACGCTCCACCCATTGATTCTTGCGTAACCGGTGATCAGGGTCCTTCCGTATTCTTTCTTGTATTCTGTGAAGCTCCCGGCATCCACCAATCCGTCGATAAGATCCCGCCCCTCATAGGGCTGTGACCTCTCAGTAGGAAGGATGGAACAGAGATTGCGCCCTGCAGGCTCTTGACTTTTCTCGCGACTGAATCCAGCGGTAGAGCTGGGTGATTTGAAATGGGAAACGAGTTGTCGAATCGTCTCCAAGGCTTCGCCATCGTTTTCGCATTGGTAATCTGTAACACCGCTAATCGAGCTGTGCGTTTCGGATCCACCCAGCGTCTCATTGTCCACGTCCTCTCCGATGGCGGCTTTGACGAGATAGCTTCCTGCTAAAAAAATGGACCCGGTTCCTTTGACTATAAGCGACTCATCGCTCATAATCGGCAAATAGGCCCCGCCTGCAACACACGATCCCATGACCGCAGCAATTTGCGGAATCCCCATGGCACTTAAGCGAGCGTTGTTCCGAAACATCCTTCCGAAATGTTCTTTATCTGGAAAGATCTCATTTTGCATTGGCAAGAAAACGCCGGCACTATCCACCAAATAGATGATAGGAATCCGGTTTTCCATGGCAATTTCTTGTGCTCTTAAGTTCTTCTTTCCGGTAATAGGAAACCAGGCGCCGGCTTTGACAGTGGCATCATTGGCAACAGCGATCACAAGTCTATTGTGAATGCGCCCAATTTGTACGACCACTCCTCCAGCAGGACATCCTCCATGCTCCTCATACATGCCTTCTCCGGCTAGGGCCCCAATTTCTAAAGGCGTGGTGTTTGGATCAAAAAGCCCGCTCAGTCGTTCCCTCGCGGTCAGTTTTCCTTTGGCATGCTCTTTTTCAATGCGTTTCATTCCACCCCCTTGGGCGGCCTGATCTGCTTTCTTTGAAATCTGAGCCCACAAGAGACGCATTGCGTCTTCATTCTGATTGTGCTCAACGGATTGGAGGTTGTCCGATTTTGCCATGCGCCAAAGGTACGCTGAGAGGTACCTTTGTTGAATGAAGCCAAAGCTCCTAATCATTTCAGCAGCTGGAATCTTGGTCTGGAGCAGTGCCGTGTTCCTTTTGACAGGATGTGTTCGCCCAGTAAAATCAACCATTACTGATGCGTTTGAATTGGTAGAGGCTTCCTATGCCGAGGGTTTTTATTGGAGAAACTGGGAGGATGGTGATGTCAATCGAACCTGTTTGGAAATTGTCTCTCCGGGTGATTCCGCGATTGTAGCAACCGTTTACAGAGACTCCATTTCGTGGATGTCAGATGCTATTCGGGGTGAGACGGCAGTCGTTATTGGACCTGTTGAACGGGGGTTGGCCACCTTGAGCACTACACATGTCGCCTTGATCTCTTCGTGGGATTCGGCTTGTTTGCATTGGTCTGGTGGAGCTTATGTTGATTTCATACGGTGGCAGCCTGCGCTCGATAAATTGGACCGTGGAGGGGCGCAGGATATTGGAGGGGAACCGGAAGTCGACCGAGAGAAACTGGTATCCTTAGCTCCGGCTGTTTTGACGATTTACCCTTTTGGCGATCCACTGCAAGGAGTCAACTTAAAGCATCGCGTACCGGTCGTTCCGATCATGGAGTACTTGGAATCCCAACCGCTAGGACGCGCTGAGTGGATGCGGGTCATGGGGTGGATGATGGGAGATGAAGCAGCAAAACAATCAGATTTGAAGTTTTTGGAAATCGCGAGTGCCTACGAGCGATTGCGTCATGAAGTGGCTCAAAGGGAGAGGAAACCCCGGGTCTTTACGGGGAGTGTGCAACAAGGTACTTGGCACGCTCCTGGTAGTGCTAGCTTCATAGCGACCTTGTTAGAGGATGCAGGGTTGACCTATATTTTGGATTCTGATTCTGGCCGTGAGAATGTTGAGGTTGCCTTGGAGGAAATGGTTGTTCTGAGTCAAACTGCTGATGCGTGGGGGATGGTAACGCATCACCCAGGTCAACTCAGTCGTTCTGCTTTTTTAGATGCCGATGAGCGCCATGCCATGCTTATGCCTGAGACTCAACAGGTGTTTGTGGCCAATACGGCCAACTGTGATTATTTTGGAATGTGGGTGGCGCGACCTGATGCCATGCTCGAAAACTTAGTGGCCTTGTTTGATGAAGACTACACCTGGTCTCACGATTTCCAACCTTGTTTTGAATGGATCCCAGAATGACAGCGAAGCAACTTTGCATGGTAATTGGAGTGGGCGTTTTCATTCAAGGCGCACTGCATCTGGCATGGGGTCCCATTTCGATTGAATGGCTGAATGCAATGAGTTCTTGGGGCAACCCGTCCACGACCGATTCCTTGGTTCTCTTTCATGTACGCTTGCCCAGAGTTTTCACTGCGATGGCTGCTGGAAGTGGTTTGGCATTGTCGGGCCTGCTGCTGCAAACGTGGTTTCACAATCCATTAGCGGGGCCTTCAGTTCTTGGCATTAGCGCTGGTTCAAGCTTGGGAGTTGCCGTGATCATATTGACAGGATTGACATGGGGCTGGTGGGGAGTTACTACCGCTGCAGTAGGAGGAGGCATGCTCACGTTGCTTCTAATTTTGGCGGTTTCTCGCAGATTTCATGGCTCGGCTACACTGCTCATTTTCGGTTTGATGTTGAGCTATGTTGTTGGGGCCTTGGTGACCGTGTTGCAAGCGGAGGCAGCGCAAGATGCTTTACAGCAGTTTGTGTTTTGGGGAATGGGAACATTTGGTCAGGCCCCATTGCGTTTATCATTACTGATGCTGTTGATGGTGGTGATTGCTGGAAGAATGGTTTTCTTGAAATCAAGAGACTTGGATGCCTGGACACTTGGATCTATTACGGCGCAGAGCATGGGGGTTGATGAAAAGAAGCTAAAGTATTCCGTCATCGGAATTACAGGTGTTTTAGCCGGATCCATCACGGCTGTTTGCGGGCCGGTGGCATTTTTAGGATTGGCCACGCCGCATTTGGTTCGCTTGATTAGCGACGAACGCAGCCACCGACGTTTGATTCCTTTGACAATTTTGATGGGTGCGTTCATCGCGCTATTGGCAGATTGGGGCGTTCGCGCTCCCGGAATTGATGGTGGAGGTTGGCCTCTCAATGCGGTGCTTTCGCTATTGGGTGGTCCTATGGTGGTGTGGGTTTTGCTCAGAAAGACATGGAACGCATGAGCTTTGATACAACGTCTTTTCCCATTGAAATGGAGGAGTTAGTCATTGGCTACCGCAATGCACCTCCTTTAAATAGTCCGTTCTCAGGACGATTTGAGGGTGCCGGAATTCATCTTGTGGCGGGGCGCAACGGCTCAGGAAAAAGCACGCTGATTAGAACATTGGCGGGTTTGCAGGCTCCTGTGTCTGGTCGTATTCTATGGGGAAGGGATGACCTGTCTTTTGTGTCTTCCAAAGAACGCGGCGAAGGCATGGCTTTTATGGCGAGTACACCTCCAAGGACATCGGGACTGCGTGTAGTGGAAGTGTTGGAATTGATGCAGCCAACGATTGAATTTCGGGACAAAATGCTCCAACAGGTTGGTGCACAGGAATGGCTCGATCGTCGACTCTCATCTCTGAGTGATGGTCAAGCCCAACGTGTAATGCTTGCACGGGCTCTGCTTCAGAACACACCGTGGATTGCACTCGACGAACCCACGGCATTTTTGGATGCTCCTTCGCGCACCGCGATGTGGAAAACATTGCTTGAGTTGAGCGAATCTGGAGTCGGTCTCATCCTGGCAAGTCACGATTTTGGTTTTCTCGAAGGAAAATCGGCTTTGAGCTCCGTTCATGCCATTGCTTCTTCGGGATGGCTGCCGCTGGATCGTTTTGGACAGGCCTCAGATTGGGAAACGTGTTTTTGATTCCATTTTTCTGAATGATTGGCGTCCCCTGATGTTTTAAGGTTTGTAGGGAGTGTTATTTTTGCAACCAAATAATAGTCATGCCTCCGTTGTCCCGGATCCTTATTGTGCTATTCTTTCTATCCTCCATTTTGGGTGCAGTAGAATGGATGGCTTATCGGTTGTTGAAACGAAAGTTTGAGTTGAATCACAATTGGGAGGCTTGGAGTCGTTTCTGGCTGGTGGCGATTGGGGTGATTTGGGTTGCCTTTTTAGTCAATGCGTTTATGTGGCCCACATGGAGGGTGACGCACCCGCATTTGTTGTCATTCCTTTCGGTTATGTTTTTCGTTGTCTTCATTCCCAAGCTGGTCATGGCCTTTTTCCAGATAGTTGATGATCTGCGTTATTTGGTGCATTGGGGCGTGGTTCAAACCGGATCTAGCGATCGGCCCATTCCAAGATCTTCCTTCATTGCTACCCTGGGTCTGGGGGCTGCTGGAGTCACGTTTTCATCGTTTCTGTATGGAGTTGTTTGGGGGAAATATGCCTACCGTACAGAACGATTGAAAGTGGCTATTCCTGGATTGCACAAGGCTTTTCAAGGTTTGCGTGTGGTTCAAATTTCAGATGCGCATTTGGGCAGTTTTGCCGATACGCCAGCACCCGTTTTGGAGGCGTTGGAGAGCATTGCATCGCTGAAGC
>JAPKAW010000232.1 GCA_028825055.1 Flavobacteriales bacterium
AGACGAATTGTTTTTAAAAAAAGGCCGGAATAACCAAATGCATGCCGATCCAAGGGGGACAATCATCGCTTCAGCAGCTCCAGTTCCGAGTACAAACCACTGGCCCCAAGCAATGGCCAATGACACAACACAGAGTGCAAAGACGAGAATGGTGAAGAACGAGATGTCCATACCGCGACGTTCAGAGACCGCTACACTCAAACCCGTCACCAGAACGCATAGTGAATTTGCGAACCAACAAACAGCACTTGGGTGGGAAATGAGGTTCCATATTGACCCGAGGAGCAAAATAAAAAGGAGAGAAAGAGCAATTGTTTTCTTGAGGTTCATGATGCGAAGTTAAGCGGCGGTACTTTTGCCGCATGAATTTGAGTGCATTCCAATCTTTCCAACGCTACCGTCCCGAAATTCGCTTTGCCGATATCGATGCTGTAGGTATTGTCAATAACGCCGTCTATCCAACCTATTTTGAACAGTGCCGCATTCATTTATTTGAAGGGTTTGTCGGAAGAGAGTGGAATTGGAATGATGCCGGCATGGTGGTGGCGCGTCACGAGATCGATTACTTGCGCCCTATCGCGATGAATGACGACGTTGAGATTGTAACGTGGATCGACTCCATCGGCTCCAAAAGCATGGTGGCCGCTTACGAAGTCTATGTTCAGAGAAGGGGAGAGTGGAAGTTGGCGTCAAAAGCGCAAACCGTAATGGTTTCCTATGACCATGTGAATCATTGCTCAACGAAGTGGCCAGAATCTTGGATCGAGATTTTGAAAAAGTTGGGCTTGGGTAAGCCTGAATAGGCTTCGCATTTAAAGGAAGCGTTGGTCGGATTTCAATGCGAAATGAGGCCATGGTGAATAAGTGCTTGTTTGGTCATGCTTTCAACAATTTAGGAACGTGTACTTTGCAATCAAATAACGAAACAAATTATTGCATGAAGCACCTATTGACCCTCGGAGTATTTCTCGTCATGGCAACATGGTTGAGTGCTCAAGTCCTCGTTCCTGTGACCTTCCAAGTCGACATGTCCAATGAAACTGTTTCAGCGGAAGGTGTCTATATCGCTGGCAGTTTTCAAGCGTGGGATCCTATGGCAACTCCACTTTCCGATGACGATATGGACAATGTGTATGAAGTGACATTGGACGTTGCACCCGGAATGCTCGAATTTAAATTCCTCAATGGTCCTGCTTGGGATTACGCTGAAGATGTGCCTCCAACATGTCAAGTCGAAATTTCAGGAAATGACAACCGTTTTCTCTACGTAGATGAGACCCAAACGGAAGCTTCTATGTTTGTTTGTTTTGCAAACTGTTCGGCCTGCGGTTTGAATAGCGTGCGATTGCGAGTTGATATGAGTGTTGAGGCTGCCATCTCCCCTAATGGAGTGCACGTAGCGGGTGATTTCCAAAATTGGGACCCAGCAGCGACGGCTTTGCAAGACAATGACGAGGACGGCATTTGGGAAACGGTGGTGTCGTTTGACACAACAGGACTTGGAAACTCAATTCTTTTCAAATTCATCAATGGGGATTCTTGGACGAATCCGAATGAAAACATTGATGATGAATTGTGTTCAGATGGGTTTGGTAATCGATCATTCACGTTGGCGAGCCAAAATGAAGTACTGTATGGCGATGTTGGTACGGGGGCTGCTCCATGTTACAATGCTTGTGGGACATGTGTTTCTCCAACGGAAGTCACGCTTCGGGTGGACATGACAACTCAGGAAACGGTCTCCGTTAATGGTGTGCATGTAGCGGGATCATTCCAGGGGTGGTCCGCCAATTCAAATCCATTAAACGATGATGATGGTGATGGCATTTGGGAACTCACCTTAGGCATGGCGCCTGGGGATTATGAGTTCAAATTTATCAACGGCAATGATTGGAGTGGCAATGGCGACGGCAACGTGGATAATGAATTGATTGTAGGAGACTGTGCTGCTGAAAGCACTGACAATCGTTTGATATCGGTTGGCAGTGAAGCCGTTCTTTACGAAGTGTGTTACAATTCATGTGAATTGACGTGTGTTGAAAATCCAGATCCGGCAGACATTACATTTCGTGTGGACATGTCAGAAGAGGAGGTAAATGCCAATGGTGTTTGGGTGATTGGAAATTTCACTGCGCCAAACTGGCAAGCAGGTGGAATGCAAATGACAGACGACGACGCTGATGGAGTGTATGAAGTCACAGCCAATGTGAGCGGAGGCACAACGGTTCTTTACAAATTCGTCAACGGAGACCCTTCAACAGGAGATAACGGTATTGATTATTTGGAAGAGTCGGGGGCCAATGTGGATGCAGAAGGCAATGAGTTAGGCAACTTTGAATCTGATGGTTGCGGTTTAGCGAACGGTTTCGGTGCCTATAACCGAATTCATGAACGCAGCGGTGAGCCAGAAATTTTAGAAGCGATCTGTTACAATAAATGCACAACTTGCGTTGTCAGCGTTGACGAGTGGTTAGGCAATGCGCTGGTTGTTTATCCAAATCCATTTGACCAAGAGTTGAATGTCACGTTAAACGGAAAGCAGCAAGGAAGTCTTCAGTTAGAACTGTATGATATGACGGGACGGATGATCCGTTCTACACCTGTCGTCTCGGGAGCAACAGTTGTTCAGATGTCAGCGGCTGAATTGCCTTCTGGATCTTACATGTTGGTTTTGAATGGTGATGCCACTTTTCCGGCTCAGTTGGTTATCAAGAATTGACATCATATTCCGGGCGTTAGCAAGGGAGGGGACGCAAGTCTCCTCCCTTTTCTTTTGTTCACAAATACACGTGTATATCCTTCATGAAAATCTTATTTCGAGAGCTATAAGAAATGTTAGCGAGGGCTATATTTGGACAAACTGATATTTACGACTAATTCCCATTCGAATGAAACAAATCATACTTAGTACCGTTGCCTGTTTATTAGCTTTCAGCGCATCTAGTCAATTAATCGAGATTGTGTCTGAGGTATATGCTGAGCATGACGGGACAGAGATTCCTACCCTAGAAGGATTGACGACTTACCGTGTTTACGCTGTCTTGACCAATGAATTGGACGAGATTTCGGCAGTTTACGGGGATGTTTCATCTCCGCTTTCTTTGACTTCAGTCGATGGTTTCTTTCAATCGGATTTCGGAGCATCAACAGGTTGGGGTATCAACCCAGCCTTTTTTGCATTTTCTGCAGAAGCAGAATTTGATTCATGGATCACTCTTGGCGTAGCGAACTCTACTGAAGTAACGGGACAACCGAACTCAGTTGGAATCGATGATGCGGTAGACGTTTTTGAAACAGGCGGTGATTTCGTCGTGAATTCATCGAATGGAGGTTCGTGGTTTACTCTTTTTGGTGACACACAAGCACAAGCAGGCCCTGACTTTAAGGTCCTTCTTGCTCAATTGACCACATCAGGTAGTTTTACCGGTTCATTCAACGTTCAGGTTTTTGTCAATGGTATTCAAAGTGC
>JAPKAW010000233.1 GCA_028825055.1 Flavobacteriales bacterium
CAGATCATCACGCTTGAGGATACAACAGCACCGATTGTAACGTTCGAAGCCAGTGTTACTTTGGATGCGGAAGCCAGTCAGGCATTGGACGATTTCGAAGGTGTTGAAGTTTACGAGGCATGTGGAAGCACGACTTACACAACAACGGATGTGTATGTTGGATCTAGCATCTATGGATATGAATTGAACCGTACGATGGTATTTACAGATGACTGTGGCAATTCCACAACCATCGAACAGAATATCACAGCCATCTTCGCTTCTGGATGTACATATCCAGATGCAGTTAACTACAATCTTGACGCTTTGGTCGACGACGGCTCATGCTTGTATGAAGGATGTATCGATATGTCAGCTGCGAACTACAACCCGATTGCTTCTGTTGATGACGGCTCTTGCGTCACCGTCGGTTGCATGGATCCAGCAGGATACGATTACGATGAGAATGCCAACTACCCAGGTGGTTGTGATTATCCAGATCCTTGTCCGGGAGACATCAATGATGACGGAGTCGTCAACGTTGGTGACTTGCTTGAGTTCTTCCAGTATTATGGATTGACTTGCGGAGAGTAAATCGTATTTAGAGGACAATTTAGAATTCGAGTCTGGCAAGACCGATTCCTAGGGAGGGGGACGTATTTCGATGCGTTCCCCTCTTGTTCTTTTGTCACAAGCAGGTGGCCCATTGAGAATGGCTGTTGTACTTTTGGAGGGAACAGTAGACCCAGGCGATGCAAGGAAACGAAACGGAATCAGAGAAACGAGAACGGTTGAGAAAGCAGCTAGATGCTTTTCATCAGTGGCCGAGTGATTTCACGTTCAAGTTCATTCTCCCTTCAAATCCAGAATCACTGGAACAGTTGAAGTCAGGGTTTGGAAGTTCAGCACAATTCAAGGAGCGCCTTTCGAAAAAAGGAAACTATACTTCTATTACCATTACGGAACACCTTCCAAGTGCTGAGGCAGTTTTTGAGCGCTATGAGTCTGCGGGTAAAATCGATGGAATCATATCCCTGTAATGACTGAACAGGTCTACGAATGGCTAATCACCATGCGTTCTGCTTTGCTCGTGTCCGCAGTGTGTGTGCTGCTCTATATTCTGGGCAAGCGGATGACCATGGCGTTTCGTAAATCAGAGACACAGGTTGCATTTTCTTTGGTCGATGAATTTCAAAGTGCAATTCAAGATGGAACATTGAATGTGTCATTTCACGTGCCCAAAGGCCCGCCGATGGATGTTGAAATCTCCGTGATTTCGAATCAGGGTGCCATACTTGCCTCATTGCAGAAAGGCGAGATGTCCCCAGGGCATCATACGCGTAGCTGTGAGGTTGGAGATTGGAAAGGTCGCTGTGTTTTACTCCTACGTTCAGAAAATCAACGCTTGGAGCGCTTTGTTTCATTCGAGTAAAGCAGTTTACATGCGATCGGGCATTTGAATGCCAAGCAACGTCATGCCCGATTTGATGTTGCGCTCACAAATAGCACAGATCGCCAGGCGTGCCTCGCGTTTGGATGCGTCAGGCTCTTTCAAAACTGGGTGGTCTTGGTACCAGCGACTATAAGACTTAGTGAGGTCATAGCAGTAGTTTGCGATGATACTCGGGTCGTATGTTTTTGCTGCTGCTTGTACCATTTCAGGCCATTCCAATGCGGATTGTATCAATTGCAATTCTGTAGCATCCCATGCGGAGTCTTCTTTCGGCACACGCAAAACAATTTGACCTTCTGCTTTCTTCAAAACGCTTAAGGCTCGCACATAATTAAACTGGATGAATGGCCCCGTATTTCCGATGAAGTCAATCGAAGCTTTGGGGTCGAACATCATGGACTTGGTAGGAGAAACTTTGAGTAAGAAATACTTCAAGGCTCCATACCCAATCGTTTTGTGTAGCTGTTCCTTTTCCGAATCAGTCAGGCCATCTGTTTTCCCTAGTTCTTGAGCCATTTCTCCTGCAGTACGAGCCATTTCCTGCATCAACTCATCGGCGTCTACCACGGTTCCTTCTCGGGACTTCATTTTACCTTCAGGTAACTCCACCATGCCATAGCTCAGGTGAAAATTACGGTCAGCACCTTGGATGCCGAGCTTTTCTAGAACTTTAAAGAGCACTTTGAAATGATACTCTTGCTCGTTACCGACTGTGTAGATTTGCCGGTCTAGCCCAGGGAAATCCTTATAGCGTTGGATTGCAGTTCCGATATCCTGAGTCATATAAACTGCCGTTCCGTCCTTTCGTAACAGCAATTTTTCATCCAAACCAGCATCCGATAAATCGACCCATATACTGCCGTCTTCCCGTTGATTGAATGCCCCTTGTTTAACACCAGATAGGACCTCGTCACGTCCTAATAAGTAGGTGTTTGATTCGTAATACAATTGATCAAATGTGACCCCCATTTCGGCATAAGTAGTTTCAAAACCATCGTATACCCATTGGTTCATGGTCGTCCACAAAGCCATTGTTTCTGCATCACCTTGTTCCCATTGTTGCAGCATAGTTCGAGCTTCAGCAAGCAATGGCGCGGATTCTTTTGCCTCGGCCTCAGATGTCCCGGTGCTCATAGCTTGTTTCACTTGTTCCTTGTAAGCTTTATCAAACGCAACGTAGTACTTGCCGACCAATTTGTCACCTTTTAAGCCCGTTGTTTCCGGTGTGGCGCCTTCTCCAAAGTGCTTCCAAGCGACCATGGATTTACAGATGTGGATACCCCGATCATTGATAATCTGGACCTTGACTACTTGATGGCCAGCAGCCTTTAGAATTTGAGAGACACTGAAACCAAGGAAGATGTTCCGTAAATGACCGAGGTGAAGCGGTTTATTGGTGTTCGGTGATGAAAACTCAACCATCACCCGTGATTTGGAGTTCGTTAGAGCAGTACCAAAACCTTCAGTTTGAAGGGCATTGTCAAGCGATTCGGCCCAGTAAGTTGTAGAAACACTGAGATTGAGAAACCCTTTAACGACTTGGAAGTGCGTCATTCGTTCGTCCTGATCGACGAGCCATGCACCAAGCATTTCCGCTGTTTCTTCCGGCGATTTTTTGGATAGACGTGTTAACGGGAAGACCACGACGGTGCGGTCACCATCAAAATCTTTTCGCGTTCGTTGCACTTGAACCTGTTCTGCGGGTACATCGGCCTCAAAACAAGCTTTGCACGCTTTGGATATAGCGTCCTGTATGTCAAGATCAAGTTGATTCATGGGGTCAAGTGGTGCTTACGAGAAGGGGGAGATGATTTTCAGCAATCATGCAACGAGCGCTTCCGCCACCACAGGTTTCTATGGTGTTTAAATCGGTGTGTACAATGGTTCCGTGTTGGGACAATTGCTCTTTTTGCGTTGTGGTCAGCACGTTGAAAGCAGCGGAACTCATGACAATGATATTGCCATCATTCCCTTGAAGCTCGAGCATATTGCCTGCAAACGATCCGATTTGTTCTTCGGTCAATGCGA
>JAPKAW010000234.1 GCA_028825055.1 Flavobacteriales bacterium
CTCTCTTGAATTCGGGTTTTACTCAGGGCCGATCCGTCGCCCAATCGTATCATCCAATCTGCAGAGTGTGCCGCGTGGTAACGGACTTCTTTTAAAGCTTTCGTTGCAATGGCTGCAATCTCCAAGTCAAACGTTTGCTGAGCGAGATGGCTATAACGAATCAAGGAAAACTGATCAAAGAAAAATTGCCGTGCAATGGTGTCGCCGAAATGACCGTTGGGGAGTTCTACGAGTAACAAGTTTCTGTACTCACGATCTGACCTGAAAAAGGCTAGGCGGTCTTCATCGCGGCCTTCGCCTTCTACAAGTCCGGCATGCGTCAAGATTGCTCGGGATTGACCAATTAAGTCCAAGGCGACGTTGGACAGTGCAATGTCTTCCTCAAGAGCTGGGGCATGTCCGCACCATTCACTGAGGCGTTGTCCAAGTATCAACGCATCATCAGCCAAGCTGAGTAACCATTCAATGTGTTGTGCTTTTGTCACGAATTACATGTTTTTTACCTCGTCGGGTAAATTGTAGAAAGTAGCATGTCGGTAGACCTTATCGTTTGCGGGGTCAAACAAAATATCCTTGTCAGCAGGGGAAGAGGCGGAGATCGCTTCCGCGGGGAGTACCCAAATACTCACGCCTTCTTGTCGTCTCGTATAGACATCACGTGCATTGGCAATGGCCATATTGGCATCGGATGCGTGGAGGCTGCCCACATGTTTGTGGCTTAATCCCTGACGGCTTCGAACAAACACCTCCCAAAGAGGCCATTTGGATGATTGACTGCTCATGCGGCATGTGTTTGGTTAGGCATCACGTCCGTTCTCATTTTCTCAGCATAGGCAGATGCCGCCTGCCGGACCCATTCGCCGTCATTGTGCGCTTTTTTTCTTGCAGCAATGCGCTCCTTGTTACAAGGTCCGTTACCAGCGATTACATTGAAAAACTCTTGCCAGTCAATGGCCCCCATTTCATAATGTCCAGTCGACTCATTCCACCTTAAGTCCTTGTCGGGAACCGTCAAGCCGAGGAGTTCAATTTGGGGGATTGTCATGTCTACAAAGCGCTGACGCAATTCATCGTTGCTAAAACGTTTGATTTTCCAACGCATGGATTGTTCGTTGTGCGTTGAGGACTCATCATTGGGCCCAAACATCATCAATGAAGGCCACCACCAACGATTCAGAGAATCTTGCGCCATTTCTCGCTGTTCATCCGTGCCTTCGCACAGGTTGAGCATGATCTGAAATCCCTGACGTTGGTGAAAACTCTCTTCCTTGCAAACACGAACCATCGCACGTGCGTATGGACCATAACTGCACTTGCAAAGGGGGACTTGATTCATGATCGCAGCACCGTCAACGAGCCATCCAATGGCTCCCATGTCCGCCCATGTCAAGGTTGGATAATTGAAGATGCTCGAATATTTCGCGCGGCCTTCAATCAAGGCATCCATCAAGTCATCACGTTGGGCTCCGAGCGTCTCTGCTGCGGAATATAAATAGAGACCATGTCCTGCCTCATCCTGCACCTTGGCCAAAAGAATGGCCTTCCTTTTCAGGCTTGGTGCGCGTGTAATCCAGTTTCCTTCAGGCAACATGCCGATAATTTCACTGTGGGCGTGTTGGCTGATTTGTCGGATGAGCGTCTTGCGATAATCATCTGGCATCCAGTCTTTCGCTTCGATTTTTTGATCGGCAGCGATGTAGTCTTCAAATCGTTGGTTCAGGTCCATTGCATGAATTGATTCATAGCAAATATACGGCTCCTTGCTCCGTTGGTTCTTCTCGTTTTTTTTCAATGCATAATCATTCGCAAGCCGTTCTATTCTCCTACTTTTGCTCCATGAATGCGTTTTACTCTTTGGAAGTTATCGAAGTACGGCGGGAAACAGAAGATTGCGTTTCTATTGCGTTAAGACCGCAGGCCTCAGACGTTGAGAAATTTGAGTTTAAAGCAGGCCAATACCTGACGTTGAATGCAAATATTGGCGGGGAGGAAGTACGCAGAAGCTATTCCATCTGCAGCTCACCTGCAGACGATGAATTGCGCGTTGCGGTGAAGCGTGTGGAGAACGGTGTCTTCAGCAATTGGGCCAACACCTCTCTGAAAGTAGGCGACGCAATGGAGTCTATGACGCCCCGTGGAAACTTTGTGTTGGAGACTTCGTCAGAAGCGACCAATCAGTATGCTGCGTTTGTTGCTGGTTCGGGTATTACGCCGGTCTTGAGCCAAATTAGGTCTGTCTTGTTGAGTGAACAGGGGAGTCGATTCACTCTTTTCTATGTCAATAAGGATACGGCGAGCATCATTTTTAGAGAGCAATTGCAAGAGCTCAAGGATCAATTTATGGAGAGATTGAGCGTCTTTCATCTGTTGACAAGGGAGCCACTAGAAGCTGAGTTATTTCACGGCCGCTTGGATGAAGACCGGTGTTCCCGCATCTTATCGAGCAACTTGATTGATATTCAACAATGTCAGGGGGTTTACTTGTGTGGGCCTGAAGAGATGATCTGGGCCTGCAAGTCTGCCTTAGAAGCTGCGGGTGTATCGGAGGAAGTCATTCATTTTGAATTGTTCACATCGTCTGTAAAGGCTGAAAATAAAGAGCAGAAGGCCGTTCCTGTGCAATCCGTAGGTGATTCCAAATCACTCGCTATTGTACTGGATGGAATTACGACCATGGTAGAAATTAAGGGCAACAAAACCATCATGGATGCTGCTTTGGATATCGGTTTGGATGCACCTTACAGCTGTCTTGGCGGAGTGTGTTGTACTTGCCGTGCGAAGATGACTAAAGGCAAGGTTCGAATGGACGTCAATTATGCTCTGGAAGCCTCTGAAACAGAAGCGGGATTTGTACTGACATGTCAATCACACCTGGAGGGCGAAGGGCCTTTTGAAGTGGATTACGATCAGCAATAAATTCAATTCGGGTCTTTCTCTGAAAGTTCTAGCCAACGCATTTCGGCTGTATCAAGTGACTTAGTCAGTTCTCCAAGTTGAGAGCTGATTCTGCTCAGTGCCTCGTGTTCGCTTGCTTCAGTAAGGGCCTGCTCCAATTCGGATTTTTCTGACCCCAACGCTTTGATTTGCTCCTCGAGTTGTTCGAACTCGAATTTCTCCTTGTATGTGCGGCGATTGGAGTAGTCGTTTCGTGTCTCCTTTTCACGATGCTTTTTGGCCGTTTCTTTTTCAATTCGCTCCTGTGCGATCTGTTCTTCTCGAGCAATCCGATACTGTGTGTAGTTACCCGGATAGTCCCGAACCTCTGTCATCCCCGCTTCTCCTAAGACCCAGATGTGTTCCACCAAACGGTCCATGAAGTAGCGGTCGTGTGAGACTACGATCAAGCATCCGGGGAAGTCCAAGAGGAATTCTTCCAGCACCTGTAATGTAAAAATATCCAGGTCATTGGTCGGCTCATCGAGAATGAGGAAGTTGGGATTCCGCATAATGACTTGCA